>NZ_JBSGDD010000012.1:0-107277 GCF_053602195.1 Kitasatospora sp. NPDC004531
GCGCCCCCCCCCCTCCTCCCCCTCCCCCCCCCCCCCACCCGCGGACCCCCCGCCGCGCGGCGGCCCCCCCCCCCCGCCGCCCCCCCCACGGCCGTTCAGACGATCTGGATGGCCCGGACCCGGGGCGGGCGGTTGGGGAAGGTGATGTCCGTCCAGCGGTCGATGCGGACCGAATCGCCGTTGACGTCGTAGTAGATGAGGTCGTTGTTGCCGGTGGAGATGCGGTCCACCCACCAGCCGCCGAAGTCCGTGGTGCCGCCGTTGGCGTAGCAGTCGACGCTCTCCCGCCCGTCCAGATGGGACCAGATCTTCAGGAAGTTCTCGCCGCCGACGCACTGCACGTGGTCGATCGCCCAGGCGTGGCCGCTCGGCACGCTGACGGTGAACGCCAGCGCCGCGGCGAACGCGGTGGCCAGCGAGAGCACGACCCTCTTGGTCCTGGAGAACACGGGACTCCCCTTCGCACGAACCCGACCGGCCCGCGGCGGGCCGCCGCGCGCTCCGGGAACCCTCAACCTAGCGAGGGCGGTCCCCCGTTCGGCCGCAACACTCCGAATGCGAACCGCCCTCACGGGAGTTCACCCGTCCGTGTCGAAACCGTTCTCCCGCGCCGGACTCGGGAGCGAGCCTCAGGCACGGGCCTCAGGCGCGGGTGAAGAACGGTTCCTGCTCCAGGGGCTGGGCCAGGAAGGCGAGTTGGAGGCCGTGGTCCAGGCGCAGGCGCAGGGCGTCGGCGGAGGCGAGGGCCTGGCCGAGGCGGGTGGCGAGGGGGCGGGGGTCGGCGGTGGGGTCGGCGAGGACGAGGGCGAGGGTGGCGTCCGCGTCGGTGGCCGGGGCGAGGTGGGCGGCGGCGATCTCGGGTTCGGCGGCCAGCAGCTCGCGCAGCGCCCGGTGCACCTCGGGGTCGGTGTGCGGCGGCAGGTAGGGCCGGTTCTCGGCGACGGCGCGCAGGCGGGCGCCGGTGAGCAGGTAGGTGACCGGGCCGGCCGGGTCGATCAGCAGGGTGTCGGCGCGCTCGGAGAACGCGACCATCGCGGCCTGCGGGGCGGCCACCGGCGCGGGCCGGGCGTCCGCCCGCCAGCTCGCCATGGTCGCCATCGAGGTGAAGGCGGGCAGCGCGCGGCGTCCGTCGGCGGCCTCCATGACCGGCACCGCCATGTCGCTGGTCTTCTCGCGCTTGTGCCCGTTCTCGTCGTACTCCACCTCCCCCAGCACGGCCACGATCGGCACCATGAGCCGGCTCGGCGTCAGTGCGGCCAGCAACTCGCCCTCGGCGGACGGGTCCTGCTGCCAGGCGGCGAGGGCGGCGGCGAGGACGGGGTCGGCGGTGCCGTCGTCCTCGGCGAACCCGGGATTGGGGATGTTCTTGCGCTCCACCCGTCGAGCGTATGCCACGTTTACGCCGGGCCGGTCGGCGGTGCGGGGGCGCGGGCCGGGCGGGGGTCGGGGGCCGGACGGGTGGGCCGGGCCCGTTCCCCGCTGCGGGTGCGGCGGGGGTGCGGCACGCTGGGCGGACGGGTGCCGGTGGTACCGACGGAAAGGAAGACCATCGTGGGAACGTACGACCCGATGTTCGCAGTGCGCGGCGCGGCGGACGCGGTGACCGTGGCGGCGAAGGACGTGGCCGGCGGGCGCGCCGGATGGCACCGCCCGGCGGACGCCGGCAACTCGCTGGAGCGGATGGACCACCTGGCCACCGCCCTGTCCGACCTGCTGCGCCAGCAGGCGATGGCACTGCCGCAGCTCACCCGGGACCCGCAGGCGACGCAGGCCGCCAAGCTGGTCTCCGAGGCCGCCACCACCGCCGCCCAGCTGGCCGAGCAGCTCCGCAAGGCCGCCGTCACCACCCGCGCGGTGCGCTGAGCGGCATCATGGTGGGTCAGGTGACTCATGGGGCGGGAGTGGTGCGGGGATGGACGCGATACGCATCGGTGTGCTGGCGCCGTTGAGCCGGCCGGGCTGGGTCGAGGCCGGCCGGCAGCTGCTGGGCGGCATGGCGGCGGCCGTGGGCGAGCTGAACGCGGCGGGCGGCGCGGCCGGGCGGCCGGTGGAGCTGCTGGTGCGGGACACGGCGGCGGACCCGCAGCGCGCGGCGGCGGCCGTCGACGAGCTGGCCGGGCTCCAAGTGGCCGCCCTGGCAGGCGAGTTCCACAGCGTGGCGGCCCGGGCGGCGGCCGCCCGCGCGGCCGAGGCCGGGGTGCCGTTCCTCTGCTCGTCGGCGGTGCTGGACGCGCTGACCGAGCAGCCGACGGACGTGGTGGCGCGGCTGGCCCCCGCCCAGTCGCACGGTTGGCGGGTGTACGCGGACTTCCTGCTCGGCGCCGGCCACCGCCGCGTCGCGGTGGTCACCCAGGGCGGCGCGTACTGGGAGTCCGGCACCCGCGTCCTGCGCGAGCGCCTCGGCGCGCACGGCGGCGACGTGGTCGAGCTCGACCCGGTCGGCGTGCCCGACGCGCTGGCCGCATCCGGGGCGAGCGCCGTCCTGCTGCTGACGGGCTTCCCGGACCCGGCGGTCCCGATCGTCCGGGCCGTGCGCCGGGACGACCGGCTCGCCGACGTGCTGATCGGCGCCCCGGCCGGGCAGCCCGAGTTCACCGAGTGGGCGTCGCTGCTGGGCGCGGACGGTGCCGGGGTGCCGTTCCTGCGCTACCTGCCGGAGCGGCTCGATGCGGCGGGCGCGCGGATCGCCGACGTGCTGCGTCAACACCTGGGCGAGCAGCCGTCGTTCGTGGCCTTCGAGGGCTGGGACACCATCTCCGTCCTGGCCGCGCTGGCGCAGACGGGGGCGGCCGACTTCTCACGCGTGCGGGTGACGGGCAGCCGCGGGCCGATCCGCTTCGCACGGGTGCCGGGCATCGGTGTGCTCCAGTGGGCATGGGCGCCCGTCCAGGTCGCCGACCGCGACCCGGCCGCCCCCGGGCGGTGGCGGGTGCTGCACACCGGCTGAGCGGCGGGCGGACGCGGCGGTGCCCGCCTCCCGGGCGGGAGGCGGGCACCGTCGGGGGGCGCGGTCAGCCGCGGCGCCTGCGCACCGACAGCACCAGGACCGTGCCGGCCAGCAGGACCAGCGCCGCGTACCCGAGCACCCGCGTGGTCGCGGTGCCGGAGTGCGCGAGCTCGTGGCCGGGCCGGGACGGGCTCGGCGTCGGGGTCGGCGTCGGGGTCGGGACGGGACCGGTCGGTTCGACCGCCACCTGCGCGGTGGATTCGGGCGAGGTGACGCTCGCACCGTCGGGCGCGTGGCCGGTGGCGGTCGCGGTGTTCGTGAGCAGGTTCTCGCTCAGGTCCTCCTCGGTGACGGTGTAGTCGGCGGTGCAGGTGAGCTGCCCGCCGGGGAACAGCCGGGCGGTGTCGGCCGGCGGGCAGTCGGGCACGGGCGGGGTGCCGTGGCCGTTGAAGGCGGTGTCGGTGACGCTCACGTCGGTCTGGGCGACGTTGCCGGTGTTGGTGACGGTGAAGGTGTAGTGGACGGTGTCGCCGGCCTCGTGGACGACGGCCGGGGTGGCGCTCTTGACCAGGGTCAGCGCCGGGTTGGCCCGGGACGGGTAGACGGCGGTGCCGGCCTCGGAGCGCACGGTCCGGCCGCCGGGGTCGGTGGCGGTGGCGGTGGCGGTGTTGCTGATCCGCCCGGCGTCGACGTCGGCCGCGGTGACGACGTAGGTCGCGGTGCAGGCGATGGCGACGCCGGGGGCGAGCGAGGCGGCCTCGGGCGGGCAGGACGGGGTGGGCGCGGTGCCGTGGCCGTCGAACGCGGTCTCCTGGACGTCGAGTCCGGTGAGCGTGACGTTGCCGGTGTTGGTGACGAGGAACTGGTAGGTGACCGTGGTGCCCTCGGTCAGCGGCGTGTCGGCGGGCCCGGCGGTCTTGGCGAGGGTGAGCGCGGGCGCGGCCGCCGCGGTGACGGTGGCGCGGGCCTCGGCCGAGACGGGGTCGGCGAAGCCGGCCGGCGCGTGGCCGGTGGCGGTCGCGGTGTTGGTGATCGTGCCGGCGTCGATGTCGGCCTGGGTGGTGGTGTAGGCGGCGGTGCAGACCACCGAGTCCTGCGGTGCCAGGGTGAGCGCGTCGGGCGGGCATTCGACCAGCGGCGCGCCGCCGGAGCCGGTGAAGGAGGTCTCGTCGACGCGCACGTCGGTGAGCGGGACGCCGCCGGTGTTGGTGACGGTGAAGGAGTAGGCGAGGACGGCGCCGGCCCGGCCGACGGTGGTCGGCGTGACGCTCTTGGCGAGCGAGACGCCGGGCGCGGCGACGGTCCGCACGGTGGCGGAGGCCGGGTTGCTGACCGGGTCGGGGCCGGAGGCGGCGGTGCCCTTGGCGGTGGCCGTGTTGGCGATCGACCCGCCGGCGACGTCCTGCGCGGTGACGGTGTAGAGGGCCGTGCAGGTGGTGGTCTCCCCGGGCGCGAGGTCGGCGGCCCGGCAGACCGGGACGGGCTTGGCGCCGCTGCCGGTGAAGACGCTCTCGTCGATGCTCACGCCGGAGACGGCGACGGTGCCGGTGTTGGCGACCTCGTAGGTGTAGGTGACGGTGTCCCCGGCGGTGGCGAGGACCCGGTCGACCAGCTTGCTGAGGCTCAGTTCGGCGTTGTCGCCCAGCGGGGTGGAGCTGATCACCTGGACGTCGGCCTGCGTCCCGAGGCTGGCGATCACGGCGGGGTTGATCACCGCGGGGCCGGTGTAGTGCAGGCCGGGCGGCGGGGTCGGCGGCGGGTTCTCGGTGATGGTGCACTGCTGGCCGTCGTAGAAGGTGAGCGGCGCGGCGGTGGCGCTGCTCGCCCCGGCGGGGACGGTCGCCGACCAGGTCTGCGGCGGCTGGGTGCCGCAGGTGACGGTGCCGGTGAAGGTGAGCGGGGCGGGCAGGCCGCCGGCGGGGAGGCCGGTGAGCTGCTTGGTGACGGTGATGGCCGAGGCGGTGTTGAAGACCTGGAGCGAGACGCTGCTGCTGTTCGACGACGGGATGGCGTCGAGGAACGCGTCGGGGCCGGTGGAGGACTTGGCGGTGGCGGTGTTGGGGTAGGTGCCGGGGATCGGTCCGGCGGTGCCGGTGACGGTGATGGTGACGTAGTCCTGGTTGCCGCCGATCTGCGGGACGGTGGAGGTGACGGTGCGGGTCGCCGGGTCGAAGACCACCGCGCCGCAGGTCGAGGCGGCGGAGTTGGCGGTGCAGGTCGCCGAGCCGTACTCGAAGGCGGTGGCGGGCGGCAGCGGGTCGGAGAACTCCACCGACCTGGCGGTCTGCGGCGATCCGTTGGAGACCTTGATCGTGTAGCTGACGGCCTCTCCGGACCGCACCGCGGCCGGCACCACGGCCTTGTTGACGGCGATGTCCGCGCACGGGGCGCTCGCCGTGGCGTAGGCGGCGCTGCTGCCGGTGTTGACCAGCGGCTGCCGGACGAAGAAGTTCGTGTTGTTGCTGACCTGGGTGGGCGTGCTGGGGCAGGACGCCAGCGGGCTCGGGTCGACGGGGTCGACGGTCAGCACGATGGTCAGTTTGGCGCCGACCGGGAACGCCCCGAGGTCCCCGTAGTACGCCATCGCGTTGGCGTCGATCGTGGTGTCGGTGAGGAACGACGGGCAGGTCACGCCGCCCTCGCCGGTGCACGACACGATGTGGATGCGGAACTCGCGGTAGAAGGAGGTAGCCATCGACAGGTAGTCGCGGATCGTGGCGCCGTCGGCGGCGTTGGGGCCCTTGTTCTCGTACGTCATGGTGTACGTGTTGGGCAGGCCCGGCAGCAGCAGGGTGCTGCTCTGCGTCTTGGTGACGGCGATCGAGGTCTCCGGGCACTTGTCGGGCGTCAGCCCGGTCGCGACGACCACCGCGCTGCTGTTGCCGGTGTTGACCAGCGGCGCGACGGGGAACAGCTGCGCGGTGTTGGTGATCCGGTCGGCCCGGGGAGCGGCGCTGCACGCGGTGGGCGCGCCGGTCGGGTCGACGGTCATCACCACCGTCAGCTCGGCGCCCGCGGGGAAGTCCCCGAGCTGCCCGTAGTAGACCATGGTGCTGTTGTTGGCCGTGGTGTCCGTGATGAACGAGGGGCAGGTGACACCGCCGGTGCCGTTGCAGGACACGATGTGCACGGCGTACGAGGTGTAGATCCGCTGCTCGGACTCCAGGAAGTCGCGGATGGTCGCGCCGTCGGCCGCGAGCGGGCCGTTGTTGCGGTAGGTGACCGTGTAGGTGTTGGGCTGCCCCGGCAGGATCTGGGGGTTGGCCTGCGTCTTGGTGACGGAGAGGTTCGTCCGGGGGCACGGGCTCGGGGTGAGCCCGGTGGCCGAGACCGACGCCGAACTGGACAGGGTGTTGGTCACGTTGGTCGGGGTGAAGAAGTTGGCGGTGTTGGAGACGATGTCGGCGGTCGGCGACGAGGAGCAGGCCGGCTCCGGGCCGGTCGGGTCGACCGTCATCACGACCGTGAGCTTGGCGCCCGGGGGGAAGTCCCCGATCTCCCCGTAGAAGATCGCGGTGCTGTTGTTGGCCGTGGTGTCCGTGATGAACGAGGGGCAGCTGGCGCCGCCGGTGCCGTCGCAGGACACGATGTGCACGGCGTACGAGGTGTAGAGCCGCTGCGAGGAGTCCAGGTAGTCGCGGATCGTCGCGCCGTCCGCCCAGCCCTGGCCCTCGTTGCTGTACGTGACGGTGTAGGTGTTCGGCTGGCCCGGCAGGATCGTGGTCGCGGACTGGGACTTGGTGACCCGCAGGCTCATCCGGTTGTTGATGGCGGTGCTGATCGAGCTGTCGTCGGAGCTCGGGTCGGAGTCGGTCGCGCCCGGTGGCGGGTCGATGTGCGAGGAGGCCGTGACCGACGACGGGGAGGGGGCGCCGAAGCGGCCGGTGACGGTCAGGGTCAGCACGCCGATGTGCGGCAGGCTGACGGCGGTGCCCGAGACCTGGCTGTTCGTCACGGTCAGCGAGGCGGGGCAGGCGGCGCCGGCGGCCGCGGCGCAGGTCGCCGTCACGTGGGTCGCGGCGGCGGGCAGCGTGACGGTGAACGGCGCCCCGTCGGCCGCGGTCAGCTCGTTGTTGCTCATGGTCACCGTGTAGGTGAACTCCTGGCCGGCGTACCCGCTGACCGGCCCGGCGATGTTGGTCGTCACGTCCACGACGTCGCCGACCGCGGCGGGCGCGCGGGTCACGGGCCCGGCCGCCGCCGGCACGGCGGCCACCGGCGGCGCGGACAGCGCCACCGTCCCCCAGGTGAGCAGTGCGGCCAGGAAGGGCGCGCACCGCCTCCGTCGAATCGCCGACCGGGCCTCGACCATCTCGAACCACCCTCAGTGTCAGCCGATCGGACCGGGCGGCCCCAGGAACGTCGATCGGGCGGTGGGCACACAACGGCCCCACGCTCGCCCGTCGGCGCGCGTCCGCCCGGAAGGGCACCACCGACGGCCCCCGAAATCAGTCCGATGAACTACCTGGAACGAGGGCCTACCGCCCGGTAGGGCGATGTGGCAGTCTGCGGGCCATGGCTCTCGCTGAAACCGCCGCGACCAGCGGCACCGTGTCCGACCGCGCCAGGTACGACCGGGCGACGGCCCACCTGGACGCGCCGCTGGCGATCGTCGATCTGGCCGCGTTCGACGCCAACGCGGCGGACCTGGTGCGGCGGGCGGGCGGGAAGCCGATCCGGGTGGCCTCCAAGTCGGTGCGCTGCCGGGCGCTGCTGGAGCGGGTGCTGGCGCGGGACGGCTTCGCGGGCGTGATGAGCTTCACCCTCGCGGAGTCGCTGTGGCTGGCGGGGGCCGGGTTCACGGACGTGCTGCTGGCGTACCCGTCGGCGGACCGGGCCGGGTTCGGGCGGCTGACGGCGGATCCGGAGCTGGCGCGGCAGGTCACCGTGCTGGTGGACGACCTCGCGCAGCTGGAGCTGATCGACGCGGCCCGGGAGGGTTCGGCGACGGTGCGGGTCTGCCTGGAGCTGGACACCTCGCTGCACCTGCTGGGCGGCCGGGTCCGCGTCGGGGCCCGCCGCTCGCCGCTGCGCACCCCCGAACAGCTGGGCCGGTTCGCCGAGTCGGTGAACGCGCGGCGCGGGTTCGAGGTGGTCGGCCTGATGGCGTACGAGGGCCATGTGGCGGGCGTCGGCGACGCGCTGCCGGGCCGGCCGGTGCGGTCGGCGGCGATCCGGCTGATGCAGGGCCGGGCCCGGGCCGAGCTGGCGCAGCGGCGGGCCGAGGTGGTGCGCCGGGTGCGGCAGGTCGCCGACCTGGAGTTCGTGAACGGCGGCGGCACCGGCAGCGTGGAGTCCACGGTGGCGGAGCGGGCGGTGACGGAGGTGGCGGCGGGTTCCGGGCTGTTCGTGCCCCGGCTGTTCGACCACTACCGGTCGTTCCGGGGCCGGCCGGCGGCGCTGTTCGCGCAGCCGGTGGTGCGCCGGCCCGGGGTGGGCGTGGTGACGGTGCTCGGCGGCGGCTACCCGGCGTCCGGCCCGGCGGGGGCGGACCGCTCCCCCGTCCCCTATCTGCCGGCCGGTCTGCGCTACGACCCGCAGGAGGGCGCGGGCGAGGTGCAGACGCCGCTGCTGGGCTCGGCGGCGGACGATCTGCTGATCGGCGACCGGGTGTGGTTCCGGCACGCGAAGGCCGGTGAGCTGTGCGAGCGCTTCGCGCAGTTGCACCTGGTCGAGGGCGACGCCGTGGTGGAGACGGTGCCGACCTATCGCGGCGAGGGCCGGACGTTCCTGTAGGGCGGGAAGAAATTCTTCGGCGGGCATGTCGAGAACCCCGGCGGGGCTCCGTCCCAGGGTCGAAGGCGGCCACAATGGGTCGCGTCACCACCGAGGAGTGAGAACGATGGCGAAGTACCTGCTGCTCAAGCACTACCGGGGCAATCCGCAGGCGGTGAACTGCGTGCCGATGGACGAGTGGACGCCCGCCGAGGTCACCGCGCACATCCAGTACATGAACGACCTCGCGGACCGGCTGCGGGACAGCGGCGAGTTCGTGGACGCCCAGGCGCTCGCCCCGCGCGGCACCTGGGTGCGCTCCGACGGCGAGGGCCGTCCGCCCGTCACCGACGGGCCGTTCGCGGAGACCAAGGACCTGATCGCCGGCTGGATGGCGATCGACGTGGACAGCTACGAGCGGGCGCTGGAGGTCGCCGCCGAACTGTCCGCGGCGCCGGGCGCGAACGGCGAGCCGATCCACGAGTGGCTGGAGCTGCGCCCGTTCCTGACCGAGTACCCGGACACCGTCACCGAGTGAACGACCACGGGCTCGACGAGGCGGCGCTGCGCGTGCTGACGCCCGAGGTGCTGGGCGTCCTGGTGCGGCGCGGCGCGGATTTCGCGGCGGCGGAGGACGCCGTCCAGGAGGCGCTGCTGGAGGCGGTGCGGACCTGGCCGGCCGATCCGCCGCGCGATCCGAAGGGCTGGCTGATCACCGTCGGCTGGCGGCGCTTCCTGGACGCGGCCCGCTCGGAGGCCTCGCGCCGCCGCCGCGAGGACCTGGTGGAGGAGCAGCCCGGGCCCGGGCCGGTGCCGGACGTCGACGACTCGCTGCGGCTGTACTTCCTGTGCGCGCACCCGTCGTTGACGCCGGCGTCGGCGGTGGCGCTGACGCTGCGCGCCGTCGGCGGGCTGACCACCCGGCAGATCGCGCAGGCGTACCTGGTGCCGGAGGCGACCATGGCGCAGCGGATCAGCCGGGCGAAGCGGACGGTGAGCGGGGCCCGGCTGGACCGGCCGGGCGACCTGGCGACGGTGCTGCGGGTGCTGTACCTGGTGTTCAACGAGGGCTACTCGGGGGACGTCGACCTGGCGGCCGAGGCGATCCGGCTGACCCGGCAGCTGGCCGCCCGGATCGACCACCCGGAGGTGTCCGGGCTGCTGGCGCTGATGCTGCTGCACCACGCCCGCCGGCCCGGGCGCACCGCGCCGGACGGCAGCCTCGTCCCGCTGGCCGAGCAGGACCGTTCCCGCTGGGACACCGCACTGATCGCCGAGGGCGTGACGATTCTGCAGGCCGCGCTGGCCCGCGACCGGCTCGGCGAGTTCCAGGCGCAGGCGGCGATCGCCGCGCTGCACGCGGACGCGCCGCGCGCCGAGGAGACCGACTGGGTGCAGATCGTCGAGTGGTACGACGAGCTGGCCGCGCTGACGGACAGTCCGGTGGTGCGGCTGAACCGGGCGGTCGCCGTCGGCGAGGCGGACGGGCCGCGGGCGGGCCTGGCCGCGCTCGCGGAGCTGGACGCCGCGCTGCCCCGGCACACCGCCGCGTCCGCGTACCTGCACGAGCGGGCCGGCGACCTGCGGGCGGCGGCCCGGCTGTACGCGCAGGCCGCGGCGAAGGCCGGGGCGGTGGCCGAGCGGGACCATCTGGTGCGGCAGGCGGCGCGGCTCAACACCCTTCTGCGCGAAGGGGGTTGAGCCGCGCTCGCGGCGGCCTCAGGTGGTGGTGCCGGTGCCGAGGGGGCCGCCCTTGAAGGTGGCGATGCCCTTGACGATGGCGTCCATCTGGTCGAGGCCCGGGGCCTTGTCGGCGATGTCGAAGCCCAGGTGCACGGCGGTCAGCGCCTTGCCGTCGGCGGTGGGGAAGACCACGGTCTCCACGTAGCCGTTGTTGCCCTTGGGCGCGTCGACCTTCCAGCGCACCAGGTGGCCGGCGCGGCCGGCCACCGTGACGGCCTCGTTCTTCAGCTCCTGGTGGCCGGTGATGTCGCCGTAGGCGGCCTTCGCGGCGGCCTCGATGTCCTGCTGGGCGGCCTGCTTGGCGTCGGTGCCGTTGATCCGGCTGCTGTCGGCGCCGCCCAGCGAGCAGGTGTCGGAGCTGCTGCCCGCGCAGGTGTACTCGCCGATGCTCAGGGCGGCGAAGCCGGCCTTGGTGGTGCCGCCCTGCCAGCCGCTGGGGATCGGCAGCGAGATGCCGTTGACCAGGTCGACGGCGAGGTCGGCGTTGACGCCGTCGCTGTCGCCCTTGCCGTTCTTCCCCTCGCCCTGGCCGGGGAGGCCCGGGATGCCGTCGCCGGGGCCGTTCTTGCCGTTCTTGCCGCTTCCGCCGCTCCCGCCGTTCTCGCCGTTCTCGCCGTTCTCGCCGTCGAAGCCCTCGCCCTTGTGGCCCGGGCGGTTCTCCGGGGACGACTTAGCGGCGGCGTGCTTGCCGGAGTGCCCGTCCATCGCCAGGTAGGTGACGCCGGAGCCGAGGCCCAGGCCGAGCAGGGCGGCCACCGAGGCCGCGATCACCACCGGCTTCGACGGGCGGCGGCGCGGCTTGGCCGGCGGCAGCCCCGCGTACGGGGGCGGCGGCGGGTAGTGGACGGTGTGCCCGGCGGCGTCCAGCACGGTGCCTTCCAGGACGGTGGCGTGCTCGGCGCCGGGGGCGGCGTCGGCAGGGGTGCCGGGTGCGTCGGCCGGGGTGCCGGGCGCGGCGTCGGCGGGGGCGGCGGACGGGCCGCCGGGTGCGGCATCGGGGGCGGCCGAGGCCGGTCGGGTGCTGGCGGTCCAGCCCTTGCCGTCCCACCAGCGCTCGGGGCGGGGGTCGCTGTCGGTGTCGACGGGGTCCGGGTACCACCCGGCCGGAATCTGCTGCTCACTCACATCCACGACCCTAAGCGGCCCCGGGTAAACGGGAAATCAGCGTGCACCCGGAATCCGGGGTTCGACGATGAGATTCGGGTGAGAATCGCGCACAACCGCCGTTCGGGTGAACCCGATACGCCGACCGGGGCGTGTTCTGTGCTCCACGCGCCTGATGGGGCGCACGGGGGTGGTGGGTCGCGCCGGTGGGGGCGCGCCCGGGCGCTTGAATGCGCGCCATGACCTCACGCCCCGTCATCGGCATCAGCACGTTCCTCCTCGACGCCGGCTGGGGCCGGTGGGACTCCATCCGCTCGGTGCTGCTCCCCGAGCGCTACCCGGCCCTCTTCCAACAGGTCGGCGGCATCGCCGTCATGCTGCCGCCCGACGCCCCCGAACACGCCGCGGACGCGGTCGCCCGCCTCGACGGCCTGGTCATCGCCGGCGGCGAGGACGTCGCCCCCGCGCTGTACGGCGAGCCCGTCCATCCCCGGACGGTGGCCAACGCCCCCGAGCGCGACCGCTGGGAGGCCGCACTGATCCGCGCCGCGCTCGCCGCCGGCACCCCGCTGCTGGGCATCTGCCGCGGCATGCAACTGCTCAACGTGGTGTGCGGCGGCTCGCTCATCCAGCACCTGCCCGACGTCATCGGCGACCGGCTCGACCACCGCGGCCCCCGGGCCGACTACGGCCGCCACCCGGTCCACCCGATCCCCGGCACCCTGCTCGCCGACCTCTTCCCCGAGCCGTCGGTCAGCGTCCCCACCAACCACCACCAGGCCGTCGCCCGCCTCGGCAAGGGCCTCACCGTCTCCGCCCACGCCCCCGACGGCACCATCGAGGCCATCGAGGGCCCCGGCTTCACCCTCGGCGTCCAGTGGCACCCCGAACAGGGCGAGGACCTCCGGGTCGCCCGCGCCCTCGTCCACGCCACCCGCCCGGCCCCGGTTCCCGTCCCGGCCGCCTGACCAGGCGATACGAGCCCGCCGGGGCCGGGCCGCGGCACCACGCCGCCGGGCCCGGCTCGTCGCTCCCGCCGCGCGCCCCGCCCGGCCGTCCGCGCCCCCGCCGTCCCGTCCGCTACGGGAGCGGGAGGCCGGACAGGGCGGCGGCCGTGCCGAGGAGGCCGGCGGCCAGCAGGCAGGGGACGACGCCTCGGCGCAGGGCGAGCAGCCAGCCGGCGGCGAGGGCCAGGATCGCGTACTGCCAGGCCTGGTCGAGGGCCAGCGCCAGCGGCAGCGCGGAGCCGGCGATGGCGCCGATCACGGCGGGGCCCGCGCCGGTGAGGAAGTCCTGGACGGCGGTGTTGGCCCGCAGGCGGTCGAAGTGCGCCGCGCCGAGCAGGACCAGCAGGAAGGACGGGCCGAACGCCACCGCCGAGGCGAACAGTCCGCCGAGGACGCCCGCCGCCGCGTAGCCGACCACGGCGACGGTCTGCACGACCGGTCCGGGGGTGATCTGGCCGAGGGCGACGGCGTTCAGGAACTGGCCGTCCGTCATCCAGTGGTAGCGGTGCACGGCGTCCTGCTGCATCAGCGGGATGATCACGAAGCCGCCGCCGTACGACAGCGCGCCCACCTTGAACGCGACCCAGGCCAGCGCCCCGAACCCGCCGGTCGCGGCGAGGCCCGGGACGAGCAGCGGCAGCGCGGCACGGGGGCCGTCACCCTTCGGCCCGGGCCGTTCGACATCACCCGTTCGGCTGATTCGACGGGCGCCGCGCCGGAAGGCGATCTCGGCGGCGCCGGTGGCGAGCAGGACGAGCACCAGCCACGGCCCGGTGAGGACCGCGGCCGCCGCGCCGAGCAGCAGGTAGCAGGCCCAGCGGACCCGGGCGGCCCCCGGGCCGGAGCGCTGCAGGCTGGCCGGGACGAGTGCACCCGCGGCCTGCACGGCGACGGCGGCGACCGCCGCACCCGCCCCGGCGGCCGCGCCGAGCACCCAGCGCGGCGGGTCGCCGGCCAGGAACAGCGCGGACAGCAGCAGGATCAGCACCAGCCCGGGCAGGATGAACGCCGCCCCGCCCACCAGCGCGCCGGCCGTGCCGCGCACCCGCCAGGCGGTGAAGATCGCCAGCTGGGTGGAGGCGGGGCCGGGCAGCAGGTTGGTGGCGGCGATGCCGTCCTCGAACTCGTTCGCCGCGAGCCAGCCGCGCTGCTCCACGCACAGCCGGCGCAGCAGCAGGATGTGCGCGGGCGGCCCGCCGAATCCGAGCACGCCGATCCGGCCCCACTCCTTGGCGATCACCGTCAGCGGCACCTGCTCCGGCATTCCGCCCCCTTTTCCCGTCGAGGCCCGTCGAGGCCCTTCGAAGCCCGTCGAGGGCCCGCGCGACCTGCGCTGATGCGGGCCGCACCCTACCTGACCCGAATGGCCTACAGGAGAACGACAACGGTCACCAGTGCAGCCTTTGGATCTTCCTCCGAATTGGGGTTCACTTCGGGGTCGGAGACCGGAGCGGAGGGACCCTCGATGGCGGACCACGAGCACGACCACGCACACGACCACGAGCACGAGCACGGCGGCCACGACGACGGCCACGGCGGTGGGGCTCACGCCGGCCACAGCCACACCGTCTCGGCGGACGCGGACCGCCGCTGGCTGTGGAGCGCGCTGATCCTGCTGGTGGTGTTCATGGCCGGCGAGGTGGTGGTCGGTTTCGCGGCGCAGTCGCTGGCGCTGATCTCGGACGCGGCGCACATGCTGACCGACGCGGCGTCGATCGCGCTGGCCCTGGTGGCGATGCGGCTGGCGGCGCGTCCGGCGCGCGGCGGCTACACGTACGGGCTGAAGCGGGCGGAGATCCTGTCGGCGCAGGCCAACGGGGTGACGCTGCTGGTGCTGTCGGCGTGGCTGGGCTACGAGGCGGTGGCCCGGCTGATCGCGCCGCCGGAGGTGACGGGGTCGCTGGTGCTGGTGACGGCGCTGGTGGGCGTGGTGGTGAACATCGCGGCGACCTGGTGCATGTCGAAGGCGAACCGGTCCTCGCTGAACGTGGAAGGCGCTTTCCAGCACGTCCTGACCGACCTGTACGCGTTCATCGCGACGGCGGTGGCGGGTGCGGTGGTGCTGTTCACCGGGTTCGTCCGGGCCGACGCGATCGCCTCGCTCGTGGTGGTGGCGCTGATGCTGCGGGCCGGGATCGGGCTGGTGCGGGACTCCGCGCGGATCTTCCTGGAGGCCGCGCCCGCCGGCATCGACCCGGACCAGGTCGCGGACCGGCTGGTGGCCACCGAGCAGGTGGAGGAGATCCACGACCTGCACATCTGGGAGATCACCTCCAACGAGCCCGCGCTGTCGGCGCACATCCTGGTCGCCCCGGGCGGCGACTGCCACGCGGTGCAGCGCGAGTTGCAGCGCCGGCTGCGCGAGGAGTACCGGATCACGCACGCCACCCTCCAGGTCGACCACGTCGGCGAGGGCGGCGCGGACGGGCTGCTGCAGATCTCCTCCAGCGGCGCGGCGGCGGCCGCCGAGCAGGAGGCCCGCGAGCACTGCGAGGACGCCCACGGACCGGTGCACCGCTCGGGGCCGCACCCGCACTGACCTCGCGTCGACCGCGCTGTCGGCGGCATGCGGCATGATCGGGGGGTGACCCCACCGAACGCACCGCGCCTGATGCTGCTCGACACCGCCAGCCTCTACTTCCGCGCCTACTTCGGCGTGCCGGATTCGCTCCGCTCCCCGCAGGGCGAGCCGGTGAACGCGGTGCGCGGGCTGCTGGACTTCATCGCCCGCCTGGTCCAGGACCACGGCCCGGACCAGCTGGTGGCCTGCATGGACGCGGACTGGCGCCCGCAGTGGCGGGTCGACCTGATCCCCACCTACAAGACGCACCGGGTGGCGGAGGGCGCGACCGACGGCGAGGAGGAGGTGCCCGACACCCTCGCCCCGCAGGTCCCGGTGATCGAGCAGGTGCTGGACGCGATCGGCATCGCCCGGATCGGCGCGCCCGGCTACGAGGCCGACGACGTGATCGGCACCCTCGCCACCCGCGCCACCGGCCCGGTCGAGATCGTCACCGGCGACCGGGACCTCTTCCAACTCGTCGACGACACCCGCGCGGTGACGGTGCTGTACCCCGCGAAAGGCATCGGCGCCGCGCAGCGGATGGACGACGCGGCGCTGCTGGAGAAGTACGGCGTCCCCGGCTCGTCCTACGCCGACCTCGCCGCCCTGCGCGGCGACAGCAGCGACGGCCTGCCGGGCGTCAAGGGCATCGGCGAGAAGACCGCCACCCAACTGATCCAGACCTACGGCGACTTGGCGGCCGTCCGCGCCGCCGCCGCCGACCCGGCCTCCAAGCTCACCCCGGCCCGCCGCAAGAACCTCCTCGAAGCGGCCCCCTACCTCGACGTCGCCCCCACCGTCGTCCGCGTCGCCACCGACATCCCCCTCCCGCCCTTCGACCCCACCCTCCCCCGCGAACCCCGCGACCCCATGGCCCTCGAACACCTCGCCACCCGCTGGAACCTCGGCACCTCCCTCACCAGACTGTTGGAGGTCCTGGCCACTCACTGAGGCTGTGCGCGACCGGCCTTGCCAGGAGGTGAGACCGGCCGCTGTCTGACGCCCCTCGACCACGCAGTGATAATTCGGAAGCCGGTCGTCGCCAAGATTCGCCGACGACCGGGAAGTCGAGACTGTGGCAAGGCGGGAGCGCAGCAAGGATGACCACGAAGAAGCCCTGGGGGGCACTGGAGGAGTACAGTTCCGCCAACGCCCTGGTGCGGAACATCGAGCGGTCGGTCAAGAAGATAACTGAGAGTTACCGGTGTGCCCACCCCCAAGGGGCAGCACCCTCGAGTTCGGACCTCGAATCATGGCAGGAGAGCCTCTTCGAGTTGGCGACGTTTCTGGTCGACGCCGGACTCGGACAGACGTCACTCTTCGTCGAGTACCGCGTGGACCCCGGAATGAATCCGATCGATGTCGTTATCGCAGGACGGCATCCCAGCGGAAACCTCAGCTTCGCAGCCATTGAGCTGAAGCAGTGGGGCTCGATCCATCGGCCGAACCTGGCGACCCCTAAAGGTCTCTGCGGCGTCTGCCAGGACCCGGAGGCCAACCGCCTCTGCGGGGACTGCGCTACGGGAATGGTGTTCGCACCGTTCTATGGAAAGCACAAAAAGCATCCCGCAGTACAGGTCCACGACAGCCTGATCGCGCTGCGGAGGCATCACAGCATGTTCGACGATCGGTATATAAACATCGTCGGTGCATCATACCTCCACAACCTCAAGGATGAGGATTCCCAGTGGATTAGCCAGGTGGCTCCGCATCCGGAGATCCCTACCTTTACCGCCCGGCAGCCCGATGATCTCCAAAAGTTCCTGGCCGCCAATTTCGCACCGGGTCTCGGCACCGAGGCCGCCCAGGCTCTCCTCAAGGGACGTCGCTCGACGGCGCTACTGACCGATGATGCGGGCTCCATCATCAACGGCTACTCGCAGTTCAGTCTGTTGGAGAACCAGTTGCGCGCTGTCAATGACATCATGGGCGCCGTGCGGGGCGGCCCCTCGGCTGGTGCGAAACGCGTCTTCGTCATCAGCGGCCGCGCTGGAACCGGGAAATCTCTGGTGGCCCTCGATGTACTCGGCCGCGCACTACGGGGTGGCCACCAAGCGCGATTTGTGTCTGGAGGAATCGCATCGCGCGACAATTTCAAGCGGGCAACCAGAGGGCACGGTCGCATGTTCCCGACGATCAACCAGATCGCAGACTCCGTCACGGCAGACGAACTCGATCTCATCGTCTGCGACGAAGCGCATCGACTCACCCATCGCCCCATGCAAGGCTCGCGCAAGGAACGGCCCGGAGAGACCACCGTGGCGGCAATCGTCAACCGCGCCAAGGTGCCCGTCTTCTTCATCGACGGGGATCAACGAATTTTCCCGAAGGAGGTGTGGTCACCTGACGTTCTCCGGACCGAGATCCAGTCGCTGGGCGCCGAAGTCGTCCCCATCACTCTAGACCGGGTCTTGCGCGCAGTTGGCAGTGCCACCTACGACAGGTGGATCCAACAGTTCCTCGCGGGCGCACCAATCCCTTGGGATGCTGGAGACGACCAAGACCCAGAGCCGTTCAAGCTCTCCTACGCCGAGAATGCGACCGCCATGGAGGACTTCCTCAGGGAGAAGAATGCGTCCGGAGCAAGCGCCCGCATCAGCGCCGGAATGTGCTGGAAGTGGGACGACCGATCCGGAACCGTGCCAGAGGTGGCGCCAGACGAGACCTGGGCCCGCCCTTGGAACGCTGGGGATGGCCGCGTTCCGCCAGGCGTGCCGAAGCGAAAGTTCTGGGCTACCGGCGAAGGCGGCTTCAATCAGGTTGGCTGCATACACACAGCCCAAGGCCTGGAGTACGAGTGGGGTGGCGTCATCATTGGCCCAGACCTTTCCTGGGACAACGGAAAGTGGGAAGTCCACCGCGCGCACGTACGCAGCAAGGCTCGGCAGATCAAGCAGGACGCCGATCTTCTGCGCTCGGTCCGCAATGCTTATGGAGTGCTACTGTCGCGCTCCATACGCGGCACCGTGATCTACTCCGTCGATCCAGCCACCAGGAAACTCCTAGCGGATCTCGGCGTGCCTAAGGTATGATCCGAAGGTGTTCCGTGAAGCATAGAAGCGGAAAACCTTCCGACGAGTTCGCCGCAAGGCCATCTCCCTCTTGTACGAAGGACACTCCGCTCTTGCATCTGGGGCATTCCGGCCCCGCCTCATGGATCGCCCTACCATCGCGCACCATCAGGACTGCCGCGCGCTACGGAGCGCGGCAGTCCGAAGGGTTCGGCGTGACCATGGCCCGGTCCGCATCCCGCCACTTGACTTGAGACTCAGCTCCCAGGCTTCCCAGGGCTACCGCATATCGATGGCAGAGGGATCAGCCGCCCCTTGCTCGAATGGATGTCACACGGCCCTGGCGGTAGTGCCAGGGCCGGCCGGTTTCACAGCGCCTCGGTGACAGCTTCGAAGTGACTCAGAGCAGTCTTCAGCTTCTCCGTGATCTCGGCAGCAATGACTCCTGGTGACCGGTCGTCCGGGACGGGCGGTTCCAACGGCGGGCACACGAGGTCGAGGTTGGTGTCCTCACGCTTCATGAGTTCGTCGTAGGTGAACGGCCTGAACCGGTGGTCGGCACTTTCCTGCCGCGAGCTGCGGTCGCCCATGCAAAGTGCCCGAACGATCTCGGCAGAGCCTTCAGCGTCCAGGTGGCTCTCACCACCAGTCGGTGAGGACCCCGTGCGCAGGTCGTAGACCCACAGCGTGCCTCCCGGTCCCCTCCGCCCGGTGGGATGCCTGTCGAAGAAGAGGATGCTGGTGCGGACGCCGCGGGCGGTGGGGAAGACACCGGCAGGGAGCCGGATCAAGGTGTGGACGTCAAAGGTCTGCAGGAGCAGGCGTCGTACGTCCCGTGCGGCTCCCGTAGCGAACAGCACGCCGTCCGGCACGATCACTCCTGCCCGCCCTCCTGGCACGAGGATCGACATGATGTGCTGGAGGTAGTTGAGTGCTTTGCTGCTCGTCCGGACCGGAAGGTCGACGCGCGACTCGACCGCGGACTTCTCCTCACCCTTCATCGTACCGAAGGGCGGGTTGGCGATCACGACCGTCGCCCGTGGCATCGCTGGGAGGCCGAAGGGGCTCTCATTCGTGACGCCCGGGCAGTCGGCATGCTTGGTGATGCCGTGCAGCAACAGGTTGGCGCCGGCAAGGTTGGTGAGGGCGGACTCGTTCCCTCTGATGCTGATGCGCCCGCCTGCGGACGGGGGTTCGGTGCCGGGATTGTGCTCAAGGATGTACCGGTATGCCGCAGTGAGGAAGCTGCCAGCCTTGCACGCCGGGTCGGTGATGATGTCGTCCGGGCCCGGTCGCACCGTGGCGACCACGAGGTCGACGAGGGCACGCGGCGTGTAGTAGTCGGGGTTGCTGCCTCGCAGGTGCTGAAGGGCGCGTTCCAGGAGGTCGGACAGGACTTCGCCCTCGTCGTCGGCTGACACGCTGCCAACGTCCTGGGCGAGGCCCTCGTCCAGGACAGCGATGAGCTCCCGCAGCACGACCGGGTCGTCGATACTCTGGTGTGCATCGACGAACACGGCACCCAGCGCCGTCTCAGGGGCTGCGCCCAGATCGTGGAGCAACCGCCGGTAGGTGCCGTAGGTGTCGGCGCTGGTAGTGAGATCAGTCCATGCCCCAGCTAGCGCAGCCAACGCGATCGGACCCGCAGCAGTCGCCTCTGCCGCTCTCCTGGTGAGTCGGCGGTGGGCCTGCCGGAACAACAACAGGTGCGCCACGGTCTGCAGGTGGGCACTGTCGAGACGGAAGTCCCCATCGTTGACCTGCTGCCAGCGACCCCACAAGCGGTCCGCCAGCGAGGGCGCCGCGTCCACCGCATCCAGGGGCAGGTTCTCGGGCACAGGACGGTCTCCCATCAGAAGTCGAACTCCTGCTGCTCGTATCCGGCATCGACTGACACGCCGAGCGCGTGGCCGACCACTGGCCTGGGCTGGGGAACACCCGGCATGCTCATGGTGCAGAGCTGCCCGTCGCCGTCTGCTGCCGTCCCGCCCGGGGCGAGGCGACCCGAGAACGCCCGGGCGAGAACGGACAGACGAAGCGCGGCAGCTGCCCGGCTCGCGTCATCGAGCAGCGCACCGACCGCATCCACATGGTCCTTCCAGCGGTCGGCAGCCAGGACCAGTTCCGCCTGGGCAGCAGCACCTGGGACGCGCACACGCACGGCCCGGATGTCGTCCAACCTCAGTGTCCGGCTACCCGTGGTCGACGTAGCAAGCGGACGGAGCGGACGCAAGGTGCTGGGGGCGTTCCAGACCAGCTCGAGGTATCTCGGGTCGATGCCGTGGGGCCTGATGCGGGCCAGGTGGTTCTGGATGAGGATGTCGGGCAGCTGTCCGTGCCAGAGGGCGGCCTGGCCCAGACGGTCCGGGCTGCCGTTCTGGCGTACGACCAGGAGGTCGTCCTTCTGCAGAAGGTGGTGCTGGAGGAAGGACACTCTTTCCTTGGGGATGGTGAGGTGCTTGACCTTGTCGAGGTCGATGGTTTCGGGCGCGATGTTGGCGACACGCAGGTAGGTGTGGCGGACACCATCCTCTGCTGTTCGGGGCGCCTGGACTCCGCCGATGACGGAGGCGACCTCGTGGATGCGGTAGTGCGAAGCCCTTTTCGGTGGCCGGTTGTCGAGAGTCCCGTCAGCCACGGCGTCAAGGACGCTGTCCCACAACACGCGCAGGTCGCTCCGGGCGGCTGCTTGTGCCGCCTCACCTGCGTTGATGTCCGCCAGCATGCCTTCAACGACGGCGCTGATGCGCTGCTGCACCGGCAGCGGCGGAACGGGCACGCTCCACGCTCGCACTGTTCCAGTGTCGAGATGCTTGAGACTCGTGGTCCCCTTCAACCGCCCCGCGAACGCACCGCGGAGCGCGTCGTAGTATAGGACTCGGTGAAGGTAACCGGGATGCACACCCCGGCCTGGACGCACGCGGATGAGACTGCCGTTCAGGCAGCAGTCCTCCACCTCGCCGCTCCACAACGCGGGACGCCCCACCAGATGGGGACTCCCCGACTTCCCGGCCACCACGATGTCACCTGGCGCCAACCGGTGCCGGGTCGCCTGATGACGCGTCAACCCCGTCTCCGCGAGCATCCGCAGATCCAAACCAGCCCAGCTGACGTTCGCCGACGTCAGCTGGGCATGGAGTGCGATGCCGGGACCGGGGGAACGGACAGTGCCACTGCCGGCCTGCACCTGGGCGATTTGGCCGATCCGCAGGTGGGACCAACCCGGCGGGAGGTCCAGGGGAGCGGGCATGCCCGACCTCGTTTCCGGTAGTCGCTTCGCCGTCCACCCCAGGCGGGCAGGATCGTGGGACACCTGTGGCACGGCCGCGGGGGACACGGGCGATTGCGTGCCCAACCGACCATTATGAGGCACCGGACCGACAAGCCACCCCCTGCCCCACAGCACCGAGCAGCAGCCGGCCTCGCCACCTGCGTCGGCACCTTTCCGAAGCCTGGCGGGACGTCAGGAGACTGGCAGAAAAGGCGAGATGAGGTTTCAGGGGTGGTAAGAGCTCGATTCGATCTGACGGGCACCCTTGATCAGGGGCTTCGGCCCCGGAAGGATGTGAACTGTCCCGCCAGCGCTGGCGGCGACGGGGCTGTCGGCCTGCAGCAGGCTGACGAGCAGGAACCACAGCCATGGCAGCCCCTCGGTCACGTCGCTTCCGTTCTGCACCGCCGGCTCCCTCGCGGGCAAGGCGAGTCGCCTGCCTGGAAGAGCCGGCAGTAGGTCTATAATCGGCGACCGGGAGACTGCAGATTACCAACCCACGCGCGTCCTGATCGTGACAGGTGACAGAGACCTCTTCCAGCTGGTGGACGACGCCCGCGGCATCCAGGTCATCTACCCGATCAAGGGTGTCGGCAACGCCGAAGTCATCAACGAGGCCTTCCTGCGCGAGAAGTACGGCGTCACCGGCGCCGAGTACGCCGACATGGCCGCCCTGCGCGGCGACCCGAGCGACGGCCTCCCCGGTGTCAAGGGCATCGGCGAGAAGACCGCCACCCAACTCATCCGCGAGTACGGCGACCTGGCCGGCATCCGCGCCGCCGCCGACCCCCTCTCCAAGCTCACCCCGGCCCGCCGCAAGAACATCCTCGAAGGCGCCGCCTACCTCGACGTCGCCCCCACCATCGTCCGCGTCGCCACCGACGCCCCCTCCCGGAGTTCGACCCCGTCCTTCCCTTCGAACCCCTCGACCCCATGGCGCTGGAAGAGCTCTCCGCCCGCTGGGGCCTCGGCACCTCTCTCACCCGCCTCCTCGACACCCTCACGGCCACCCGCTGACGACGAAGCCCGACAGCGCCCTTTGCGAGCTGAGGGCGCCCACCCCTTCCACAGACGACTGAAGCAATTGGGCACAACGGGTTCGAGCTGTACTACGATCTCTAAATCGGGCGTTGTTGACCCCACGCGGAAAACTAGCACTGCAAAGCCCCTGAACTGCGAAAACGCCTCTCAAGGGCTTTAGGCGATTCTCGTCCGTCCTCGTCCTCATGTGCACCCGTTGTGCACCGGGAGCAGGCCTACGCAGAGGAGAAGTTCGATGCCTCGGCTCTCCAGCGACAAGCTGGCGTCCTGACCCACCAGATCAACGCGGCGCGCAGTCTCGCACACGATCTGAGCCATCTCGGTCAGGTCCGCAGCAACGCCGCGCTCTGTGCGAGCAAGCGGCAGCGCTACCAGCCTGCTCGAAGCAGTGGGCACGGCTCCTTGGAGAGGAAGTCCCTCTCAACGGTCGGGGCGCTCCGGCTTAGCGGAGGCGCGGTCCCTGCTGGTCCTGCTGGACTTGCTGTGGGCGCGGTTGGAGCGGCTGCCGCTGCTCGACCGGGCGCTGGACCGGGTTTGGACATTGCGCTGGTCGACGGGCTCGATGCGTCGGTTTGGCGCGGGTCTGGCGGTGCGGGTGGGCTGTCCGCCGTGTTGCTGGAGCTGTTCGCGGTGGGCCTGGCGCTCGGCTTGGCGGCCGGATCGGGCGAGCGTCGGCTGGCGGCGTTCCGCTGTTTGCTGCTCGGGCCGGGTGGCCTCGGCCGTGAGCTGGCAACGTTTCGCAAGCACCGTGCTGACGTGTTCGGCGACGCGGAACAGTCCGCCAACCGTCCACCCAAGTTCCAACGCGAACACTGTTCGTCTGTGATGCGGCCTAGAATCACGGGGACGCAGGGGGCAGGACGGGGAGTGGTGTGAAAGACGAGCGGTGGACAACCGTCACCGAGTCGCAGTTCGAGCATGAGCGGCGCGGCCTGGAGGCGATCCGGCGTGCCCTGCGGGATCAGGACGGGCAGCCCTGGCGTGCCTGGTCGAACTTCACCTTCACCGCGAACAGCGGCCATGTCCGCGAGGTCGACCTCTTCATGGTCGCCCCTGCCGGCGTCTTCCTGATCGAGTTGAAGGACTGGCACGGCTCGGTCGCGGGCGGTGGTCGCGACTGGATCCAGACCACCCCGGGCGGTACGAGCCGACGTCACTCCAATCCGCTACACCTGTCCAACCAGAAGGCCAAGGAGCTGGCCGGTCTCGTCCAGTCGACCGTCGGTGCGCGCCCGCGCATCTGGGTCGGCGAAGCGGTCTGTTTCACCGACGACAGGCTCCGTCTGAATCTGCCAGCCGCAGACCTGAACGGCCTGTTCACAGTCAGGCAGTTGGCCGAGATGCTGGCCACGCCGCCCGGTGATGCCCGCTACGCGGTCACCGCCGAGATTTCCCGGAAGGTCGCGCAAGGACTGCAGAGCCTGGGGATCGCGCCGATCCGGCGGCAGGAAGAGGTCGGGGGGTACCTGCTCGACTCCACCTCCTTCGACTCCGGCCCGACCTGGGCCGACTACAGGGGTGAGCACACCCAGCTCCACGACATCGCCCGGGTGCGGGTGTTCCTCAGCGAGCGCGGCGCCTCGAACGCCGAGCGTGCCTCGGTGGAGAAGGCCGCCGCGCGTGAAGCCGCGGTGCTGAGCCGGTTCCGCCACCCCGGCGCGGTGTCGGTGAAGAACTACCTGCCTGCCGGGCACCCGGCCGGCCCGGCGATCATCTTCGACTACCACCCGCACACGATGCGCCTGGACGACTACCTGGTGAGCTACGGCCAGGAGCTCGATCTGCAGGCCCGTCTGGCCCTGGTCCGGCAGCTCGCGGAGACGATCCGCTCCGCGCACTCGCGCCGCATCTACCACCGCGCCCTGTCCGCCCACTGCGTGCACGTCATTCCGCGCAACCGTGGCGCGCGTGGGCATGAGCTCAGCGAGGCCGAGCAGTGGGCCAGGCCCCGCCTGGAGATTGCGGACTGGCAGATCGCGGCCGGCGGGCCCGGGGCCGGTGCTTCCCGTGGCAGTGCTTCGGGTGGCGGGCGTCGTCTGTCGCAGCTGATGTCGCCGACCTCGCTGTCCGCGCTGCACATCGCCGACCAGGCGGACCCGTACCTCGCGCCGGAGCTGACGGCGGCGAAGGCCGATCCAGTGCGCCTGGACGTTTATGGCCTGGGTGTACTCACCTATCTACTGGTCACGGGGAAGGCTCCGGGGGCGAGCCAGGCAGAGGTGCTGCGCCGGCTGGAAAGCGGGGAGACGCTGCGGCCCAGTGCGCTGGTCGACGGTCTGGACCCGGACATTGACGACCTGGTGGAGGCGGCGACCGCATTCGATCCGGTCCGTCGGCTTGCCGCGCTCGACGACTTCATGGAGATGCTGGAGTTCGTCGAGTCGTCGTTCGCGGCCGTGGCGTCCACGGGGACGAACGCGGATGGCGGTGTGGGTGACGGTGACGAGGCCGGCCCTGCTCCGGAGCCCGAGCCGGAGAGCGATCCCCTGGAGTGCGTCGCGGGTGATGTGCTCGCGGGGCGCTGGGAGGTCGAGCGGCGGCTCGGCACCGGATCGACCGCGCGGGCCTTCCTCGTACGTGACCTGGCCGCCGAGCCGCGCCGTAACGGCTCGCGGCCACCGGTCGTGCTGAAGGTGGCGCTGAGCGAGGCCAAGCATCCGGTCCTGGAGCGGGAGGCGGAGGTTCTCGGCCGGATCCACCAGGACTCGCGGATCATCGGGCTCGCCATCCCCGAGCCACTGACGATCGGCGGCCGCCGGGTCCTCGCCCTTGAGTACGTGGGTGATGCACGCGAGCAGCGCGGTGAGGAGCAAGGGCGCTCGGAGCGGCCGCAGCGCCGTGAGGACACCGTCGCACGACAGCTGCGGGAGGTCGGCCGCCTCGGCATGGACCAGCTGGAGGCGTACGGGCAGTACCTCTTCGGTGCTGTCGAGCACTTGGAGGCCGAGGGGATCTGGCACCGTGACCTGAAGCCGGACAACATCGCGATCCGTATCCGGCCGAACGGCACCCGTCAGCTCGTCCTGATCGACTTCTCCCTGGTCGGCTATCCGGCGAAGGAGATCGAGGCAGGAACGGAGGGCTACCTCGACCCGTTTCTCGGCACGCTCCAGCGCGGCGCGTACGACGCGCACGCCGAGCGGTACGCGCTCGCCGTGACCCTGCACGAGATGGCCTCGCGCGAACTGCCACAGTGGGGCGACGGCTCGGTCACCGCGCGACAGACGGTCGCGGAGGAGTGGCCGTACCCGAAGATCGCGGCGGATGCGTTCGAGACGCCGGTGCGCGACGGCCTGGTGGCATTCTTCCGCAAGGCGCTCGCGCGGGAGGTCAAGGACCGTTTCCCGGATCTGGTCCCGATGGAGCGGGCCTGGAAGCAGATCTTCATCGAGGCGCAGAAGGCGACAGCGCCGTCCACGGGGCACGGTTCCGGTGCGGAGCGGAATGCAGGCGCCGGCGCCGGGGATGAGACTCCGCCAGGTGACGAGAGCGAGGCCGCGCTCCGGATCCGTGAGGAGCAGGCCGCGCGGGCGACGCTGAGCACGCATCTGTCGGTGGCGGGCCTGAGCCCGGCCGCGCTCTCCCAGTTGTATGCGATGGGCCTGAGCACGGTCGGCGATGTCATCACCTACAAGGCACGCAAGTTCCTCACCGCCCCCGGCATGGGTTCGCGTACGCGTGAGGAGATCCAGGACCGTCAGAAGGAGTGGAACGCGCGGCTGCGGCAGTCGGTCGCGCCGACCAGCACCGAGGCGCGCAGGGAGGCGGAGCGGGAGCTCACCGACCTCGAGGAGTCTCTCGCGCAGGCGGCCGGAGGCGAGACGGCCGCAGAGGTGTACGCGCGGCTGAGCCTGGACGCGCTCGCGGCCCGGTTGGTGCCCAAGCCCGCGACGGGGCGCGGGGGTTCCAACGAGACGACCCGCGAGGGCATCCGACTGCTGCTCGGCATGCCTGACGAGCAAGGCCGGTACCCC
Organism: Kitasatospora sp. NPDC004531; assembly: GCF_053602195.1. Lineage (NCBI taxonomy): Bacteria > Bacillati > Actinomycetota > Actinomycetes > Kitasatosporales > Streptomycetaceae > Kitasatospora > Kitasatospora sp. NPDC004531. Next base: position 26,377 of record NZ_JBSGDD010000012.1, read on the forward strand.
TCGGGTCCGGTGTGGGCGCGGCAGGCGGACGTGGCGAAGGCCCTTGAGGTCACCGCGGGCCGAATCCCGCAGATCGTGAAGAAGGCCCGGGAACGCTGGCACGAGGACGCGGCCCTGGGGGTCCTGCGCGAGCAGGTGGTGGAGATCCTCGCCGAGCGCGGCCGGGTGGCGTCCGTCGTCGAGATCGCCGACGCGCTCATCGCCCGTCGCGGCACCGAGGTCGCCGACCGGCGCGGCCGTCGGGCGCTCGCGCTGGCGGTGCTGCGGGCGCTGGTGGAGCGGGAGCAGTTCTACGACGCCGAGAAGCACCAGCAGCCGCCGCTGCTGCACTACTTCCACGCACCGGCGCCGCGCGGCACGGAGCCCGTGCTCGGTCTGCTCGTCATCGACGTGCGGGAGGGCACGGACAGCCCGGACACACCGACCAAGCCCGCACTGCAGGAGTACGCGGTGAAGCTCGGCGCGAAGGCGGACCGGCTCGCTGGCCTGGAGACATTGCCGACCGCCGCGACCGTGCTGACCGAGCTGGGCTCCGTCGCACCGCCGCCGGGTGTGCTCGGCTGGAACGAGCAGCGGATCGCGGAGATCGCCGTCGCCGCGTCCACCCGGGCCGCGCTCACACCGCGTCTGGAGATCTACCCGCGGGATCTGGATCTGGTCCGCGCCCTGCGCATCACCCAGGCCGGCATGGTCGCCGTCCAGCCGGAGCTGGAGGAGGCGCGGCAGCCGGGCCTGCGCGTGGAGGACGTACACAAACTGGTCCACACCCGCTTCCCCGGCCTCGGCTCCGACCCCCTCGCCACGGCCGAACTCCCCACCGGGGCAGAGTTGGTGACGGCACTGCGCAAGGCCGGTTTCGACCTGAAGCTGGAGACCCGCTACGACCGCGTGCTGCGGCTGCTGCCCAACCGCCCTGCGGGCGCCGGCGCCGACGGCAGCCAGGTGACGACGTACGGGAGTTCGCGGACGGGGACCATCCGGTCCGGGGCTACGTCGTCCGCGAGCCGGCAGGGCGCTGCCCGGTACGACGCCGACCAGGCGGTACGGGCCGCGGCTACCGCCGAGCAACGGCTGACGCACGACGCGGGCAAGGACGGCCTGCGCGTGCTCACCGTGCCGTCACGCGGTGCGCACACGGCAGCACGGCTCCTGACGCAGGAGCCGTACGAGGCAGAGGCGGTGTCACTGACCGGGCTGTTCCTCGACGAGCTGCACGCGATGGTCGACGGGCGGCCCCAGCCGACCTGGCAGACGGTCCTCGAGGCAGATGCAGCCGCACCCGGTTCGCGGGGCCGGCAGAACCTCGGCGTGGTCGCCGGGCGGGCGTGGCACCAGTTGGAGCCGAAGCTCGCGGCCCGGCTCGAGCGGGTCCCGGGGGCCGGCGGGGGGCCGCTGTTGCTCACCGAGGCCGCGGTGCTGGCCCGTTACGACGCGCTGGACGTCCTGGACCGGCTCGCCGAACTGGCACGGGAAGGGCGGCGTCCGCTGTGGCTGCTCGTCGCCCAGTCCGACCCGTCGGACACGCCACGCCTCGCGGGGAAGGCCGTGCCATTTCAGGCCGCGCGCGGTGAGTGGATCCACGTGCCGGAAGCGTGGGTGAACGCGCGTACCGATGCCTGACAATTGATCACTGAGTGCCTGGCGAAGTGTCACCTCGTCCTAACTCCCGTACGACCACCTACCGCATGCATCACCCGAACAGGAGCCATCCGTGATCGAGCGCAAAAGCCTCCTCGCTGACCTGCAGCAGCAGGTCAAGGCGGCCGAAACTGACCTGGACGCCCAGGTCAAGGCCGTACCCGAGGTGAGCGCACGGCTGCGCGGGGAGTATGACCAGGCTCGCAAAGCGGACCGGACAGCCGCCACGTGGAGCGCATGGCTCGGGGAGCGGGTCACGCAGGTCGCCGTCGCGTGGGTGCTCGGCACGGTCTTCGTGCGCTTCAGCGAGGACAACGAGCTGATCGCCGAGCCGTACATCACTGCGCCGACGGTCGCGGGGCGCGACGTCGCGCAGGCGCGGTACGAGGAGTACGTCGACAAGGACGACGACCCGACGTACCGCGGTTGGCTAGAGACGGCCTTCGCAGAGCTGGGCGCGGGTCCGGCGGGACGGCTTCTGTTCGACCGACGCCACAACCCGCTGTTCCAGATTCCGCTCTCGCACGAGGGCGCGGGTGCGCTGCTGGAGTTCTGGCGGCGGGAGAACGGCGAGGACGGGACGCTAGTCCACGACTTCACCGACCCGCTGGAGGAGGGCGGCGACGGCACGAAGGGGCGGGACACCCGGTTCCTGGGTGACCTGTACCAGGAACTGAGTAAGGACGCGCGGGACACATATGCACTCTTCCAGACTCCGGAGTTCGTCGAGGAGTTCATCCTCGACCGGACCATGAATCCGGCGGTGAGGGAGTTCGGGTTCGAGGGCCTGAAGATGATCGACCCCACGTGCGGGTCAGGGCACTTCGTGCTCGGCGCGTTCCGGCGGCTGGTGCGGCTGTGGGCGGAGGAGCGGCCGGCGGTGGGCCCGTACGAGCGGGTGCGGGCGGCGCTGGAATCGGTGCACGGCGTGGACCTCAATCCGTTCGCGGTCGCCATCGCCCGGTTCCGGCTGCTGCTCGCGGCGATGGCGGCGGGCGAGATGCGAACGTTCGCGGAGGCAGCGGCGTACGAGTGGCCGATGGGGCTCGCGGTGGGCGACTCGCTGCTGCCGACGGAGTTTCGGCAGGAGGGGCTGTTCGACGTTCCGGGGGCGGCGGACGCAGAGGCTGAGGACCCGTACTACGCGCTGAGCACGGAGGACATCTTCGAGCACCCGGAGATCCTTCGGAAGGGCCGCTACCACGTGGTGGCGGGGAACCCGCCGTACCCCACGGTCAAGGACAAGACGCTGAACCAACGGTACCGGAAGCTGTACGACGCCTGTTCGGGCAAATATGCGTTGTCCGTACCCTTTGCCCAGCGCTTCTTCGAGTTGGCCAAGCGCGGCGACGCCAGCAGCGGGCGCGGATATGGCATTGTCGGCCAGATCACAGCAAATTCATTCATGAAGCGAGAGTTCGGAGGCAAACTTATCGAGAGTTTCTTCCGAGACCAGGTCGAGCTTACCGAGGTCATCGACACCTCCGGGGCCCATATCCCAAACCATGGCACACCTACGGTCATTCTTGTTGGCCGCCCGCGAGAGGGATCCAACAGGCAGACCACGATTCGCACTGTGCGTAGCGTACAGGGAGAGCCAAAAACTCCGGAAAACCCGGAAAGCGGGCTTGTCTGGCGCGCAATCATCGAACAGATTGACCAACCCGGCAGCGCCGGTCGGTGGGTGTCCACCGACGATCTGGACCGAGACCAGAATTTTTCAAAACACCCATGGGTACTGACCAGCGGCGGACTGGAAATTATTGACGGACTGCGATCCGTTTCACCATTCCACCTGCGGGCTAAAGCAGAGCCTATTGGCTACTCGGTGATCACTGGCGAAGACGAAGCCTATGCATATCCTCACCCTCTCACTCGATGGGCAGCACAAAAATATCCGATGCTACGCCCCTTCCTCATCGGGGACCAGGTGCGTGACTGGTGCGCCATTCCCGACGAAGGGGTGCTATTTCCGATTGATCTCACCGCCGAACAGGACGCCTCACTCCGGAGACGTACGCTCTGGCCTCTCCGACAGGCGCTGCGCTCGGGGCTAATGTTTTCTAAGACTAAAGAGCAGCGAGGCCTCGGCTGGACAAGTTACGCCTTCCATAAGACTGAGCGCCTAAACGCGCCCCGCCTCCTATGCTTCTCGTCAATCGCCACCACCCATAACCATTTTTCACTCATCCCCCAAGGTGTTATCCCTAATCATTCAACCCAAGTAATTCAGCTACGAGAGGGCGCAACAAGAGTAGAGTATCTTTCACTGCTTGGAGTGCTCAACAGTTCCACTGCTGGATTCTGGCTCAAGATGGTGAGCCACAACAAGGGAGGCGGCGGGATCGGCGGTGGGATTGCCGAGGAACACTGGGAGCAATTCTACGAGTTCACCGGCACCAAGCTCCAGGAGTTCCCCCTCCCCGCTTCCTACCCCACTCCCCTCGCCACCGCCCTCGACGCCCTCGCCCAGGAGCTGTCCGCCGCCTCCCCCTCCGCCCTCGCCGCCCTCGAGACACCGACCCCCGCTGCCCTCCGTGAGGCCCGCGCCGGACACGACACGATCCGTGCACGGATGATCGCGTTGCAGGAGGAGTTGGACTGGCAGGTGTACGGGCTGTATCAGCTGCACGTCGACGAGCTCCGCATCCCAGAGGCCGACGCCGACCCCGAGACCGTCGCCGTGCCGTCCCTCGCCCTCGGTGAGCGCGCGTTCGAAATCGTGCTCGCCCGCCGCGTCGCGGCCGGTGAAGCCAGTGACGAATGGTTCAAGCGGCACGGGTCGACGCCCATCACCGACGTCCCCGACCACTGGCCCGCCCCCTACCGCGCTCTCGTCCAGAAGCGCATCGACGCCATTGAGGCCAACCGTGCCCTGAACATGATCGAGCGCCCCGAGTACAAGCGCCGCTGGGCCACCGACGGTTGGGACGCCATGCAGAACAAGGCGCTCAAGGCGTGGCTGCTCGACCGGGTAGAGGATCGCCGACACTGGTTCGACCAGGAGGGGAACCCGACCTTGGTCTCTCTCGCCCGCCTCACCGAAGACCTCAGCACGGACGCCGAGTTCGTGTCCGTTGCCGAGATCTACGCGCCGCGCCAGGACTTCGCGAAGACGGTGCGCGAGCTGCTCGGCGACGAGCACGTACCGTTCATCTCCGCCCTGCGCTACAAGCCGTCCGGGCTGAAGAAACGCGCTGACTGGGAGCACGTCTGGGATCTCCAGCGTGAGGAGGACGCCGCCGAAGACGAGCCGGCCAAGCGCAAGGTCCGCGAGCGCACGCCAGTGCCGCCGAAGTACACCTCCGCCGACTTCCTCAAGCCCTCGTACTGGCGGGCCCGCGGCAAGCTCGACGTACCCAAGGAGCGGTTCGTCTCGTACGGGTCGGCCAATGTCCAGCAGCCCGCCCTCTACGGTTGGGCGGGCTGGAACGAACTTGAGCAGGCCCTTGCGCTCGCCTCGTACCTCCAGGACGCCGGGGCCGGTATCGAGGACTCGGACCTCGTCCCCTACCTGGCCGGGTTGCTCGAACTGCAGCCGTGGCTCGACCAGTGGTACGGCGAGTACGACCCGAGCTACGGAGCCGCTCCCGCCACCGAGATCCTCGGGTTTCGGCATCTCAAGCAGGGTGAACTCGGTCTCACGGACGAGGACTTGAAGAGCTGGAGCCCGGCCGCAGCCACACGCGGCGGGCGTAAGGCACCCGTGAAGTCGGACAGCTGAGCCGGGACCGGAGAGGCGAGAGAGTCACACCATGGCATTCATGAGCAAGGGCAAGCCCCGCGCCGAGGACCGGCCGCTGCTGCGCGAGCTGATCGACATCAAGGAAACGGTGTCGACGTCCGACTATGTACTGCGGCTGAGTGAGGCCGTCACCCCCGAGGGCGCGGTGGCGGCGCTGCGCGACTACGTCGTCACGGACCGGCTGAAGAAGAACTTCGAGGAGGCACTGGGCTACATCAAAGCGTCGTTGGACAGTCACTCGTCCAAGGCCGTCTATCTGCACGGTTCATTCGGTTCCGGTAAGTCGCACTTCATGGCGGTGCTGTATGCGCTGCTGTCCGGGCATCAGGCCGTCCGCTCCCGCGACGAGTTCGACGACGTGCGCGCCAAGCACGCGTGGCTGGACGAGGACGGCCGCAAGTTCCTGCTCGTGCCCTACCACATGCTGTCGGCGAAGTCTCTCGAACAGCGCGTGCTCGGCCGCTACGTCGACCATGTGCGCAAGCTGCACCCCACCGCTCCGCTCCCGCAGGTCTACCGCACCGACGGTCTCTTCGAGGACTTCGCGCAGCAGCGTCGGCTCAACGGCGATGCCAAGGTCATCGAGCAGCTGTCCCAGGCCACCTTGCCCGGCCCTTCACCCGCCAGCGCGCCCGCCGTCGCCGACAACGGCGGCTGGGGCGACCTCGTACCCGCCGGGGACTCCTCGTTCCGGTGGACGTCCGAGCTGCTCGACACCGCGGTGTCCGCACCCGAGGAGCACGAGAACACCAAGCAGCTCGACCTCAAGAACCCCACCACCCCGCAGGAGCTGCGCGCCCGGCTGGTGCAGGACCTCTCGCAGACGCTCTTCCCGGCTTTCGCCCGCAACTCCTCCGAGGACGCGAACGCGTTCGTCTCCCTCGACAAGGGTCTCGGAATCATCGCCGAGCACGCCAAGTCGCTCGGGTACGACGGCCTGATCCTCTTCATGGACGAGCTGATCCTGTGGCTGGCCGGTCTGATCTCCGATCAGAAGGCGATGTCCCGCGAGGCCGACAAGATCACGAACCTGGTGGAGGGCGCCGACGAGCGACGCGCCATCCCGATCGTGTCCTTCATCGCCCGCCAGCGTGACCTGCGTGAACTCGTGGGCGAAGAGCTGTCAGGCGCTGCCGAGGTAGCCGTGCAGGAGGGGCTGAAGCTGAGCATCGGCCGCTTCGACAAGATCACGTTGGAAGACCGGAACCTCCCGCAGATCGCTCAGGCACGGCTTCTGCAGCCCCTCACTCCCCAGGCTGAGGCGCAGATCGACGCCGCCTTCGACGAAGCGAAGCGGCTCAGGCCCGATGTGTGGCAGACACTGCTCGGGGACGACAAGTCCACGACCGGCGCCGATGAGGAGTCGTTCCGGCGGACATACCCCTTCTCTCCTGCCTTCATGGACACCCTCGTCCACATCTCGGGTGCGCTGCAACGCTCCCGTACCGGGCTCAAGCTGATGGGGCAACTGCTCTCCGACCACCGCGACGACTGGCGACTCGGGCAGCTCGTCCCGCTCGGCGACCTGTACCCAGCGCTTGTGGGCGGCGGTGACCAGGCGTTCACGGGTGAGGAGGAGGTGCACTTCAAAGCGGCGGACAGGCTGTACCAGGAGAAGCTGAGGCCGTTCCTGCTGCGCACGCACAACCTCGACGAGGACACCGTCGCCGCATACCAACGCGACCCTGAGTCCGTCACCGACCCCCAGCTGGTGCCCCGCTGCCGCGACTTCACCGGCGATCTGCGGCTAATGCACACCGTGCTGCTGTCCGCTCTCGCGCCGACCGTGCCGGCTCTCGCCGATCTGACGCTGAAGCGACTCGACGCGCTCAATTACGGATCGATCATCACCATGATCCCGGGCACGGAAGAGTCGCGGCTGTACACGAAGGTCGGTGAGTGGGCAGCCGCGATTCCGGAGATCAAGCGGACAGGTACGCAGAGCAACCCCGCTGTCCGCCTCGAGCTCACTGGCATCGACCTCGAGGCAGTCCTTGCCAATGCCCGGGTCCACAACAACCAGCACGCCCGCAAGACCAAGATGGAGGCCCTCCTGAAGGAGGCCCTGGCCATCACCCCGGGGCCGGACGGACTGGGCGGCTACGACCTGCTCAACCTGGTGTGGAAGGGCACTCAGCGGCAGGTCGAGGTGGTGTTCGGCAATGTCGCCGATCCCGACTCGCTCGGCGAGCTCGACCTCGGTCCTGCAGGTGACGAGGCCTGGCGTCTTGTGATCGATCTACCGTACGACGAGGGCGAGTTCACGCCGGTCGACGACGTCCAGCGGCTGCGCAAGGTACGCGAGAAGACCGGCGGTACGGTGCGCACCCTGGCCTGGCTTCCCAGCCATCTGACCCGCACCGCGCGCGACGACTTCGAGCTGCTCGTCGTCATCGACAAGCTCCTCGCCAACGACGACCGCTTCGACAACGAGTACGCACGCCGCCTCAAGCCCGACGACAAGATCCGCGCCAAGGCCATGTTCGCCTCACAGCGTGAGACCCTCAACGATGAACTCGGCAAGGTACTGAAGCAGGCGTACGGGCTGGAGAAGAAGAAGGAGGGCAAGGTCGCCCTCGACTTCGACCAGCACCTCGTCTCCCTTCGGAGCGACCTGCCCGAGGACAAGCTGAAGCTGTCGTTCGGCGCCACCCTGCACGGCGCCGCCTGCGACCTTGCCGGCAAACTGCTCGGCGAGCAGTTCCCGGCCCACCCCAACCTCGACCCGGAGAATCGCGGGTTTGCGGTGACCACGGCTGACCTGCGTACCGTCTTCGGGTACGTACGGGCGGCGGCGGAGAGCTCGGACGGGCGGGCCGAGGTCGCCGCCAAGGACCGCAAGGTAGTGGCGCGGATCGCGGGCGGCCTGCAGCTGGGCACCCAGCAGGAGGCGTACTACAAGCAGGCCTCGTACTGGCCCGACCACTTCCAACGGCTCGCCCGCCCGGACGGAGTGACCGAGCCGACCCTTGTACAGCTCGGCGACTGGATGAACAAGCCCGCACCGCGCGGCCTGCCCGAGTCGCTGCAGAAGCTGGTGGCCTCGGCGTATGCGGAGATGACCGACCGGGTGTGGGTGCTCGGTGGATCGCTGATCGACCCCGCCCCTGCCACACCTGCAGACCTCAGGTTCACGTACGGACTGCGTGAGCAGCCACTGCCCGACGAGGCGGACTGGATGGAGGCTCAGGCCCGCTTCCAGGCGGTGTTCGGCGCGAAGCCGCCGCAGTTGCGGCGCGGACGGATCGTCAACCAGTTCGCCGGACAGATCCGGCAGCAGGCACGCGGCTTCGTCGACGACGCCGACCGGCTGGTGACTGCCCTCGAGCGGCACCGGTCGCAGCTCGGGCTGGACGACGCCTCACCGCGCCTGGATCTCGCGCGGCGGGCCACTGCCCTGGTGCGGACACTGGCCGGGGACGGCACGGTGGCGGGGACCGCTGCCGCTTCGGGTGGGGCGAAGGGTGTCGTGGAGGCACTCGCTCGGTTCGACCTCGGCGGGTTCACGGCTCAGCGATTCGGTACCTCGCTGAAGACGGCCGGGAAGGTAGTGGACGCGCTGCACCGGGCGGGCTGGGAGGAGCTGAAGCTGGCGGACGGTTACGGCGTCGAGGGCCTGGCGATCGTCGCCCGCCTGCAGGAAGCCGCTTCGGGCGATCCCGTCGAATTCCCGGACTTTCCCGTGCTGTTGAGCACCGCCGGGAGCAAGGTCATCGCTCTGGTGCAACGCGAGCGGGCGGCCAAGCAACAGGCTGAACGGGAGGCCGACAAGTCGGAGCCGGCCGTCGTCGCGAAGCCTGACGACATCGACCTCAACGGCGGTTCCGCACACCCACCGATCAGCAACGGAGAAGCGGCCGAAGGGAGAGGGGCGGGCACCCAACCCAAGCCCGGTGCGCGCCGTTCCGGCAGCAGCCGCACTACCGCCGCGCAGGCCGTCGCCTCGCTGCGTGCGGAGATCGCCGGGCTGGCCGAGCTGGACCCGAACGCCACCGTCGAGATCATCTGGAAGGTCGTCGACTGATGTCCGAGTCCGCCACGTCCGACATGGCCGTTGCCCCAGCAGGACCACCGCGGCTTCCGGCGGCCACTGTCGCTCAGTACGTCGCCTCGCGCAGCGCCCTGAACGACGGAGGGCGCCATGTCCTTCTACTGCGGGCTGCCCCGGTGTGGGACGGGCCTGCCGCGTTGCGAGCCCCGAACGGGGCGCGGGCCCGGGTGACGGCCATGCCTTCAGTCCTCGGCGTGCACGAGCAGATCCTGCGTCATCTGGGTGACGCCGACAGAGGAGGCCCCACCGAGCCTCTCGTCCTCGTCATCCTGACGGACCGTGAGGACACCGAGCTCGACCCCGCGCTCCTGGCGCGTACCTACGGGCGGCGGATCCGCGAGGTCGACAACTGGGAGGTCGTTCGGACCGCTTTCGGTGCTCAGGACATCGACACACGGCTGCGCGCCGAGAAGTGGGCGGCCGAGGCCCTACTGGGCTCGGCCGGACGGCTCGACCGAGCCGGGTTGGGCCGTCGGGTGCTCTCGCGTGACGAGGCCCTCGGGCTGCTCGCCCGGCGCGTCCTCGGCCTCGACGAGGCAGCCGAGGCGGGCCTGGTGGAGCCGTCCGCGGCCGGGGAGCGGATCGACGCGGTACAGCTGCTGCGCTGGACGCTGCTGCCCGGCGGTCCGCAGCGCCTCGCCGGGGCACGGGCCGCCGAGCGGCGGGGCATCGGACGCTTTCTCGGCGAGCCCGACCAGGCGGGTTCGACGGGGCGTTGCGTCGCCGCGCTGTGCGAGGCGGGCAACGGCGCGGACGCACTCGCCTTCGCCGTGGTGTGCGCCGCGCTGTGGGCGCGCGGGAGCGGTGGCGAGGCGGTGTTCCGGGCGCGCGGGCGCGCCGAGCGGTTCTTCGGCGAGCGGCTGCCCGGCAAGGGCGAGGAACTGGACGATCTCTTCGCCGTGTTCGGCCGGACCGGCGAGGGGTATGTGCGCTCCCTGCTCGAGCGCGGCGAGCGTCGGCTCGCAGACCCAGTGCTCGCTCGGGCGGCGCAGCTCACCGCGCAGTTCGGCGCCGAGTCAGTGGCCGGGGCGAGCCTGGTGCTTCAGAGCGGGCTCGATGCCCGGTTCACGGCGGCCGGCCACGCCCTGACCGCGCAGGATCGCGCACAACTCATTGAGGTCCTGGGCGAGTTGTCCGAGCATGCGCTCGCCGGGGAGACGCAGACTCTGGCCCGTGTCGAGCGGGTGCGGATGGCCGCGCGGCTGCGGCGGTGGCTCGACTCCGACCCCTCCGCGGAGATCCCCACCGTGGCGGCGGGCATAGAGCGGCAGCTGGCCGAGTTCGGCTGGGCCGACCGGGCGCTGGAGCATCTGGAGGCCGGCGGCGACGAGGACGCCGTCCTCGCGGCCGCGTACGACACCGTCGCCCGCGAGGTGCGTACCCGACGCCGACACCTGGACCGCGAGTTCTCCGAACGGCTCGCCGTGTGGACCGCAGGGGGAACACCGCCGAAGTCGCTGTTGACGGTGGAGACGTTCCTTGAGCGGGTCGTCGCGCCGATCACGTCGACCGCCGTCGGGCGGCGCATCCTGCTGCTCGTCATCGACGGCATGAGCGCGGCGATCGCCGCAGAACTCGGCGAGGAACTGCGGCGCGGCTGGGCCGAGTTCGATCCCCTGGCAGGGACCTCGCGCGAGTCCGGGCCGGTACGACGGGCGATGGCGGCGGCGCTGCCGACGCTGACTGCCGTCAGCCGCACCAGCTTGTTCGCGGGCGCGCTGATGAAGGGCGACCAGGGCGACGAGAAACGGCTCTTCCCCCAGCACCGATTCTGGAAGAACGCATCCGCCGCTGTATTCCACAAGGACGACCTGCGGTCCGAGGAGACCGGATCGCCGTTCTCGGACGCCCTGAGCACGGCCCTCGCAGCCGAGCGCGGGCATGTCGCGGTCGTCCTCAACACCGTTGACGACCGGCTCGCCAAGGAACAGAAGCTCGGCAACGGCGCCTGGACGGTCAGCGAGGTCGGCGGGCTCGCCCCGCTGCTCCGCGCCGCGCGTGCGTCCGGCATGACCGTACTGATCACCTCCGACCACGGGCACGTCGTCGACCGTCACGGCGAGCGGGTGGAAGCCGGCAGCGGGGTCATCGGCTCCGCGCGGCACCGTACGCCGGGCGGTCCGGTGGCCGAGTGCGAAGTCGAGCTGTCCGGGCCGCGGGTGGTGTGGCCCGAGCCCGACGGGGCGATCGTCGCCCTTCGCGACCATGACAGCCGCTACACCGCCCGCAAGGCCGGCTACCACGGCGGCGCCACCCTTGCCGAGGTCGCCATCCCGGTCCTCGCGCTCCTGCCGTTCGGTGCCGAACCGCCCAAGGGGTGGCGGGAGGTGAGCGATCCGACACCGGCATGGTGGTTCCTCGACGCCGAGGCCGAGATCCGCGAACCCGCTGCACCAGCGGCCCCGTCCGTTTCTGCGAACAGCGCGAAGAAGCCGAGTCGCCGACGTACGCAGCAGCCGGCAGAAGCGACCCTCGGTCTGTTCGACATCGACCAGGTCGCCATCCCCGAGCCGCAGCCAGAACCTCAGACAGCACCGCAGCCGGAGCAGCCCGCACCGTCCGCAGGACCTGCTGCCGACCTCGTACGACGGCTGACCGCGAGCGAGCTCTACCAGGCGCAGCTCGATCTGCTCGCCCGCAAGCCACGCGGCGACGCCGTACCGCGCGCACTGACCGCATTGGTCGAAGCGGGCACGCTGTCGATGACCGCGCTCGCCGAGCGCGCCGGGCAGCCCGCCACGCGTGCGGCAGGCTTCGCGGCGACCCTCGCGCAGCTCCTCAACCACGACGGCGCACCGATCCTGGAGATCCTCCCCGACAACCGCACGCTGCGGCTCAACCGGGCGCTCCTGCGTACCCAGTTCGAGCTGTAAGCCCCATACATCCTGACTGAAAAGGCAACGTAAGCACGTGAACAACCCTGAAGCGGCAAGCGGCGCTGTCGGCGCGGTACGGCGGCGGGCCGTCCTCGACGCGCTGCGCCGCGGCGCCGTCCCCGACAGCGGCCTGGACCTCCTGGCCACCGGTCTGGGCCGGTTCGAGCAGGCCGTGGACGAGGAGCTGCAGACGGCGGCGTCCGGCGGCTCGGTGTTCAAAGCGGTACGCGGTGAGTACGGCTCCGGCAAGACGTTCTTCACCCGGTGGCTCGCCGAACGCGCCAAGCGCCGCACGTTCGCCGTCGCCGAAGTGCAGATCTCCGAGACGGAGACGCCGTTGCACAAGTTGGAAACGGTGTACCGGCGGCTCACCGAGCGGCTGACCACGGCGAGTTTCCCGCCCAGCGCACTGCGGCCGGTCATCGACGCATGGTTCTACGCGCTGGAGGAAGACGCGCTGGACGACGGGGTGGCTGAGGACGAACTGCCTGCCGCCGTCGAGCGGTTGCTCACCGCGCGGCTCGCCGAGGTATCCCGGCACGCACCCGCCTTCGCGGCCGCACTGCGCGGGTACCGGCAGGCGCTCCAAGCCGGTGACGAGGCGACGGCCGCCGCCGTCCTGTCCTGGCTCGGCGGACAGCCCCACGTCGCCGCCTCCGCCCGGCGGGCCGCAGGGGTGCGCGGCGACCTGGACCACTTCGGCGCGTTCGGTTTCCTGCAGGGACTGCTCACGGTACTGCGCGACAGCGGGCACGCAGGCCTGGTCCTGGTGCTCGACGAGGTCGAGACACTGCAACGGGTACGGTCCGACGCCCGTGACAAGGCCCTCAACGCGTTGCGGCAGTTGATCGACGAGGTGCACTCCGGCCGCTTCCCCGGCCTGTACCTCATCATCACAGGCACCCCGGCGTTCTACGACGGCCAGCAGGGCGTGCAGCGCCTCGCACCGCTCGCGCAGCGCCTGGCCACCGATTTCACCACCGACCCGCGCTTCGACAACCCGCGTGCCGTGCAGGTGCGGCTACCCGGCTTCACGGCCAACTCGCTCACCAGCCTCGGAGCCACCATCCGCGACCTGTACGCGCAAGGAGCCGACTCCCCGGAGCGGATCGGCAAACTCGCCGACGACGCGTACATCGCCGACTTGGCGGGCGCGGTCGGCGGGGCGCTGGGCGGGAAGGTGGGGGTGGCGCCGCGGGTGTTCCTCAAGAAGCTCGTCGGCGATGTCCTGGACCGTATCGACCAGTTCCCCGACTTCGATCCGCGCGTCCACTACCGCCTCACCCTGCGCGGTGGTGACCTGACCGACGTGGAGCGCAACGCGGCTGCCCTCACCGGGTCGGCGGACGAGATCGAACTGGAGCTGTAGCCGTGGGCTCGGGAGTGGTGAGTTCGGACCCGGTGGAGCGGCTCGATCCGGTGATCGTGCACCACATCGTCAATACCTTGGGCTGGCCCGACCTACGCCCACTTCAGAAGGCGGCCGTCGGGCCGCTTCTCGACGGCGAGGATGCGGTGCTGCTCGCCCCGACGGCGGGCGGCAAGACGGAAGCGGCCGTCTTCCCCATGCTCTCGGCCATGGCCCAGCACGGCTGGACGGGAACGTCAGTGCTGTATCTGGCCCCGCTGAAAGCCCTGTTGAACAACCTCGTTCACCGCGTCGACGGCTACGCGCAGTGGCTCGGGCGGCGCGCCGCGCTATGGCACGGCGACACCTCGGAGGCCGTGCGGCGCCGGATCCGGGTCGATGCCCCTGACGTGCTGTTGACCACACCCGAGTCGCTCGAGGCCATGCTGATCAGCGTCAAGACGGACCATGCGCTGATGCTCGGTCAGGTGCGGGCCGTCGTCATCGACGAGGTGCACGCCTTTGCCGCCGACGACCGAGGCTGGCATCTTCTCGCCGTACTGGAACGCCTGGAGCGCCTGACCGGCAGGCCGATCCAGCGGATCGGCCTGTCCGCGACGGTCGGCAACCCCGACACACTGCTCACCTGGCTGCAGGGGGCCCTGCCGAAGGAGCGGGCGGGGCGAGTCGTCGCACCGGACCTGCCCCCCGCATCCAACGTATCCGATGTATCCGACACCGCAGTTGCGCGTCCGTCAGGCGACGTGGAACTAGACTACGTCGGCTCGCTCGCCAATGCCGCCAAGGTGATCGAGGCCCTGCACCGGGGCGAGAAACGGCTCGTGTTCTGCGACTCGCGCAAGCAGGTCGAGGAGTTGGGTGCCGCGCTGCGGGAGCGCGAGGTCACGGTCTTCCTCTCGCACGCGTCCTTGTCGGTCCAGGAGCGCGCCCGGTCCGAGGCTGCCTTCGCCGAGGCCCGCGACTGCGTGATCGTGTCCACGTCCACGCTGGAACTCGGCATCGACGTCGGCGACCTGGACCGTGTCATCCAGATCGACTCACCGTCCACCGTCGCCTCGTTCTTGCAGCGCATCGGCCGTACCGGGCGGCGGGCCGGCTCGTCGCGCAACTGCCTGTTCCTGGCAACCCGCGAGGACACCCTGCTCCAGGCCGCCGGCCTACTCACGCTGTGGTCGCGCGGCTGGGTCGAGCCCATCACCCCGCCGCCCTCGCCCCGCCACCTGGTCGCCCAGCAGCTCCTCGCGGTGATCCTGCAGCAGCATCAGCTCGGCGACCAGGTGTGGGCCGAGCAGTGGAACGGCCTCGCGCCATTCGACGCCTCCGCGCAGCCCCTCGTCGACCATCTCGCTGCACAGGGCTTCCTGGACCGGGACGGCGGGATGCTGTTCATCGGGCCCGAGGCCGAGAAGGCCTTCGGGCGACGGCACTTCATGGAGCTCACCGCTTCCTTCACGGCCCCTCCCGAGTTCACCGTGCTCGCCGGGCGCGCGGAGATCGGCACCACCGACCCCTCCGTACTCACCGAGGAACGGCCAGGGCCACGGCGCCTGTTGCTCGCCGGACGCAGCTGGCAAGTCACCTTCACCGACTGGGCGCGGCGGCGAGTTTTCGTCGAACCGGTCCAGGACGGCGGCGTGGCCAAGTGGCAGGGCAGCGAGTTCCGCGGCCTGTCCTTCGCCCTCACGCGTGCGATGCGCGACGTGCTCCTCGGCGAAGACCCCGGCGTCCGCCTCACCCGTCGCGCGGAGACCGCCCTCGCGGTGCTACGCACCGATCGTGCACCGCGCGAAGTCCATCCTGCCGGAACTCTCCTGGCACGCGACGCCGACGCGGCCCGCTGGTGGACCTGGGCCGGCTACCGGGCCAACGCGACCCTCACCGCGTCCCTCGGCAACCTGGCCGACCCCGTCCAACGCCCCACCGACACCCACGTACGCCTCCGCCAGGACCTCTCGCCCGCCGACTGGAAGGCGGCTCGCGCGGAACTGCCCGACTCCCTCACCCTGCCCTCGGTCGACCCGCGCGCGGTCCGCGGCCTGAAGTTCTCCACCGCGCTCCCCGAACGCCTTGCCACAGCGACGCTCGCGGAGCGCCTGGCCGACCTTGATGGCGCCCTGGCCGCAGCCCGGGAACCGGTGCGCATCGAGTGGGGTGGCTGAAAGCCGCCAGCGTTCGTGCTGCGCCGCACCCGGTTCCCGAGGGGAGCACGAAGTCCACGGCCTACGCCAAACCGGGCAGGCCGTTGCCCTGCAGGGCAGCTGCCGTTCAACGCAGGCGTGGGCCCTGCTGTTCCTGCCGGGCCTGCTGCGGGCGCGGCTGGACTGGCTGTGACTGACCAGCCCGGCGCTGGGCCGGGGCCTGTCGCTGGTCGGCGGGCTCGACTCGGTGGTTCGGCCTGGGCCGGGTGGCGCGGACGGGCTGTCCGCCGCGCTGCTCGAGTTCGTCGCGGTGGGCCTGGCGCTCGGCCTGGCGGCCGGCTCGGCGAGGGTCGGCTGGAGCCGGTCCTCCGCCTGCTGCTGCTCGGGCTGGGTGGCCTAGGTGGGGAGCTGGCGGCGTTCGGCAAGCACGGTGCTGACGTGTTCGGCGATGTGTTGCTGGGCCAGGGCGGCGTCGTCCAGGCGGGGGCGGCCGGTGAGCCAGGTGGCGCCGGTCCGGGCCGCGACAGTGCGCAGGATCTCGGTCTGGTCTGCGTCCGGGCAGGGTGCGGTAGACACCGGCGGCGAGTCGGCGGAGGGCCTGGTGGTCGCTGTCCGCGGTGGCTGCCGCCGGGGTGTTCGGGGCGGTGGCGATTCGGCGGGCGGTGATGGCGGCTTCGGTGGCCGTCCAGTAGGCGTGGTGGCCGGTGCGGCCTTCCTCGATGTACGGGCCGGCGGGCTGGGCAGCGGTGTCGTCGGTGACACGGTACTGGTCGCGGTAGGCGGCGACGACGGCGAGCTGCTGCTGATCGGAGGGACCCGCGTCGAGCTGCTGCGCCTCCTGGCCGAGGAGCGTACGACGACCGAGCTGGCACGTCGGCTGGGGGTCAGCGCGGCCACCGTCTCGGCGCACACCGCGGCTCTGCGCGGCGCCGGGCTGATCTCGACCTCGCGGGCCGGCCGGGCCGTCCTGCACCGCCGGACCGCGCTCGGCGACCTGCTGCTGCGGCAGCGCCCGGACCGGACGCAATGACGGGGCCCGGCCGCTCGGGCGAGGAGTGGCCGGGCCCATCGTGTGCGGGAGAGTGGTTACCCGACGGAGGAGTAGGCAATGATGCCGCGGCGCATGCCGTCGACGGCCTTGCGGGCGGTGCGGCGGAGGTCGAGGTTCTCGCCGGCGGCGTCCTGGATCTGGCCGAGGACGTCGATGAGCTGCTTGGTCCAGCGGACGAAGTCGCCGGCGGGCATGTCGGCGTCGCGGAGGACGGCGTCGAGGTCGTGGCCGAGGGCCCAGCGGTAGGCGGCCCAGGCGAAGCCGAGGTCGGGTTCGCGCTGGCCGACGCCCTCGGCGGTGGAGATCTTGTGCTGCTCCTCCAGGGCGTCGAGCTTGCCCCAGATGCGGACCATCCGGCCGAGCGCGTCCTTGGCGCCGCCCTCGGGGACGCGCGGGGCGGTGGCGTCGTCGGACTGCCGGGCCTCGTAGACCAACGCGGAGGCGCAGGCGGCGAGTTCGGCGGCGGCGAGACCGTCCCAGACGCCTTCGCGGATGCACTCGGAGGCGAGCAGGTCGAGTTCGCCGTAGAGCCGGGCGAGGCGCTTGCCGTCCGCGGTGACGGTGTCGCCGCTGAGGTAGCCGAGCTCGGTGAGCAGGCCGCAGACCCGGTCGAAGGTGCGGGCGATGGTGTGGGTGCGCGAGCGCATCCGGCGTTCGAGGAGTTCGGTGTCCCGATGGAGGCGGTGGTAGCGCTCGGACCAGCGGGCGTGGTCCTCGCGCTCGTCGCAGCCGTGGCAGGGGTGCTGGCGCAGCGCGCTGCGCAGCCGGGCGATCTCGGGGTCGTCGGCGGCGGCGGCGCGGCCCTTGCGGTAGCGCTCCGGTTCGAGGTGGCCGGCCTTGGTGCGCAGCGCGGAGGCGAGGTCGCGGCGGGACTGCGGGCTGCGCGGGTTGAAGGACTTGGGGATGCGCATCCGGTCCATGGCGGCGACCGGGTGCGGGAAGTCGATCATCGCGAGGCGCTTGACCTGGCGTTCCGCGGTGAGCACGACGGGCCGCGGCCCGTCCTGGTAGTCGGGGTGGCGCGGGCCGGTGCGGCCGTGGCGGCCCCGGACATCCGGCGGCAGGCCGGGGTCGAGGACGAGGGCGAGGCCGGCGAACTTGCCGGTGGGGACGTGGATGATGTCGCCGGGCTTGAGCTGCTCGATCGACTCGACGGCGGCGGCGCGGCGCTGGGTGCTGCCTTCGCGGGCGAGTTCGTTCTCGCGGTCCTTGAGCTGCCGGCGCAGCGACATGTACTCGTCGAAGTCGCCGAGGTGGCAGGTCATCGACTCGCGGTAGCCGTCCAGACCCTCTTCGTTGCGCTGGACCTGGCGGGCGATGCCGACGACCGAGCGGTCGGCCTGGAACTGCGCGAAGGAGGTCTCCAGCAGTTCGCGGGAGCGGTGGCGCCCGAACTGGCCGACCAGGTTGACGGCCATGTTGTAGGACGGCCGGAAGGACGACTTCAGCGGGTAGGTGCGAGTGCCGGCCAGGCCGGCCAGCGCCTCCGGGTCGAGGCCGCGCTGCCACAGGACCACGGCGTGGCCCTCGATGTCGATGCCGCGGCGGCCGGCCCGGCCGGTGAGCTGGGTGTATTCGCCGGGGGTGATGTCGGCGTGGGTCTCGCCGTTCCACTTGACGAGCTTCTCCATGACCACCGAGCGGGCGGGCATGTTGATGCCGAGGGCGAGCGTCTCGGTGGCGAAGACCGCCTTGACCAGGCCCTGGACGAAGAGTTCCTCGACGACTTCCTTGAACCTGGGCAGCATGCCGGCGTGGTGGGCGGCGATGCCGCGCTCCAGGCCGTCGAGCCACTCGAAGTAGCCGAGCACGTTGAGGTCCTCGTCGGGGATGTCGCGGCAGCGCTCCTCGACGAACTGGCGGACCTTGAGGCGGTCGGCGTCCCGGTTCAGGCGCAGGCCGGAGTTGAGGCACTGCTGGACGGCGGCCTCGCAGCCGGCCCGGCTGAAGATGAAGGTGATCGCGGGGAGCAGGCCTTCGGCGTCGAGCCGGTCGATGACGTCGACCCGGCCGGGCGTCCAGATCCGGCCGGGGCGGCCGGCGGGCATGGAGCGGCCGCGGCCCCGGGCGAAGCGGTCGCGGCCGCGGTCGCTCTCGGAGCGGGCGAGGCGCACCAGTTCGGGGTTGACGGCCTTGGCGGGGTTCTTCAGGCTGCCCTTGGGGCGGCCGTCCCGGTCGGGGCTGGCGAACAGGTCGTACATCCGGTTGCCGGCCATCACGTGCTGCCAGAGCGGGACGGGGCGGTGCTCGGAGACGATCACCTCGGTGCCGCCGCGCACGGTGTCCAGCCAGTCGCCGAACTCCTCGGCGTTGGAGACGGTCGCGGACAGCGACACCAGCGTGACGGATTCGGGGAGGTGGATGATGACCTCCTCCCAGACGGCGCCGCGGAAGCGGTCGGCGAGGTAGTGGACCTCGTCCATCACCACGTAGCCGAGGCCGTCGAGGGCGCTGGAGCCCGCGTACAGCATGTTCCGCAGCACCTCGGTGGTCATCACGACCACCGGGGCGTCGCCGTTGACGGAGTTGTCGCCGGTGAGCAGGCCGACCTTGGCCTGGCCGTAGCGCTTGACCAGGTCGCCGTACTTCTGGTTGGACAGCGCCTTGATCGGCGTGGTGTAGAAGCACTTGCGCCCGGCGGCCAGCGCCAGGTGGACGGCGAACTCGCCGACGATGGTCTTGCCGCTGCCGGTGGGGGCGGCGACCAGGACGCCCTTGCCGCTCTCCAGCGTCTCGCAGGCGCGGACCTGGAAGTCGTCGAGCGGGAAGTCGTACAGCTGCTGGAAGCCGTAGAACGCCGTGGCCTGCTCCTTGGCGCGTTCGCGGGAGGCCGCGTAGCGCTCGGCGGGGCTGAGCTGCTCTTCGGGCGTGGGGTTGCCGTGCACTGGCGTCACCTTTTCTTCCCGTGGGTGTGGCTGGACGGGGGCGCAGACGGCGACGCCTGCGGCTGCGGGGCCGTGGCCGGGGCGGGCGACGGGGCGCAGCGGGTGCTTGGGGTGTGGTGATCGAGCATCTCAGCCTGAGATTACCCGCCTGGAGTGACATCAACAGCCGACTTTTCCGGTAGCTGAAACGGCGGGCGGGCGACGGTGCGAAGGGTGATCGGACAGCTGCTCGGGGTGATCGCCGAGGGCGGGGCAAAAGGGCTCGACGTAGCAGGTCGGGAGGGTGCGACACGGCAGGTAGGAGGGGCGCGGCGGGGCGGCGGATAAATCGGGTGCAGGTCGAACAGGCGTTCCGCTAGCGTCCTCGCCGTGGCCAAGTTGAACCAGATCATCGCCGTGGAAAAGGGCGTCAAGTCGAAGTCGTTCCAGGAGCTGACGCAGGCTCATCAGGATCTGCAGAAGCCCGCCCTGCTGGCCGGCATCTCCCGGTCGTACCAGCCGAAGGACGAGGAGGGCGAGCAGTTGCCGCCCGAGTCGACGCGGGTGCAGGTCAAGGCGGAGGACGTGCTGCGGGCGACGGCCGCCACGCTCACCCGGCTGTTCGACGTCACCGCGACGAAGGACTGGGCCAACACCGAGGCCCGGGCGGACGTGGTGGTGGACGGGCGGACGCTGGTGGCCGGTGCGCCGGTGACGTACCTGCTGTTCCTGGAGAAGCAGTTGACCGATCTGCGGACGTTCGTCCGCAAGCTTCCGGTGCTGGACGCCGCCGAGTCCTGGTCGCACGACCCGTCCACGGACGCGTGGAAGACCGAGGCGGTGCGCACGATCCGCACCAAGAAGGTGCCGCGCAACCACGTGAAGGCGGAGGCGACGGAGAAGCACCCGGCGCAGGTCGAGGTGTACTACGAGGACGTCGCGATCGGGTACTGGACGACCGTGAAGTTCTCCGGCGCGCTGCCGGCGCGGCGGGTGAACGAGTTGCTGGAGCGGGTGGAGAAGCTCCAGCAGGCGGTGCAGTTCGCCCGTGAGGAGGCGAACGCCGCGGAGGTCACCGACCGCCGGGTCGGCGACGCCGTGTTCGGCTACCTGTTCGGGTAGCCCCAAGAGCCCCCCCGGGTGAGACCGGGGGTGGCGCGAAGAGCGCAAGCTGACACTGAAGTTGAAGCTGACTTCGGGGTACAGGTGGAGGTTCGAGTCCTCCCCCCGGCACCACGCGCCGGGGTGGCCCAACACGGCAGAGGCAGCCCCGTCAATCTCAGACTCTCGCTCAAGTCTCAGCATTCGCCGCCGAGCGCCGGATCGACCGGCCGAGGGCCGGTGACGTCGGATGCGGGTTCGACTCCCGCCTGCGCCTCTCCGTGGCGCGGTAGCTTCAATGGCAAAGCACGACGTCGTGAGAGTGACCCTCGGCCTTAAACGTGCCGGCGCAGAGCAATTGGGTGGCACCTCAGGGGCCCGGGAGCTGGATACCGCTCCCGGGCCCCGTCACGTTCCGGGGCGACCGATTGTGTGAAGTGTTCACATCCTGAGTTGCAAATGTCTTCAAGTGGTCACGAGTTCGGCAGCTCGCGATCGGATGTCGATCGGCTTCGAAAGATTTCGATCAACACTCGGCCGAAGTGCGATCCGGTTCCTACAGTCGTGCCGACCGACCAGGCCGCGACAGCAGCAGGAGGACAGGCGATGGCGAATCTCGAAACCTCGCTCAAGGAAGCCATGACCATCGAAGGCGCCATCGGGGTGGCGCTGGTGGACTACGGCAGCGGAATGGCCCTGGGGACGCTGGGCGACGGCGGGGAGATCGACCTGAATGTCGCCGCGGCCGCCAACACCGACCTGGTGCGTGCCAAGATGCGGGCGATGGAGCTGCTCAACCTCCACGACGACGGCATCGAGGACATCCTGGTCACCCTGACCGGCCAGTACCACCTGATCCGTCCGCTGACCACGGCCGGCGGGCGCGGCCTGTTCCTCTACCTCGCGCTCAACCGCAGCCGGTCCAACCTGGCGATGGCCCGGCACCAGTTGAAGCGGATCGAGTCGTCCCTGGAGGTCTGAGCGCGGGCGGCGACGCCCCCGGGCGACGCCGGAGAAATGGGGAGGAAGCATGCCCGTACCGCTGTACCAGGCCAAGGCCGAGTTCTTCCGGATGCTCGGCCATCCGGTCCGGATCCGAGTGCTCGAACTGCTCCAGGCCGGGCCGACGCCCGTCCGCGACCTGCTGCCCGCGCTGGAGGTCGAACCGTCCAGCCTCTCCCAGCAGTTGGCCATCCTGCGCCGCTCGGGCCTGGTGACCGCCACCCGCGAGGGCTCCACCGTGGTCTACGCCCTGGCCGGCGCCGACGTCGCCGAACTGCTGCGCACCGCCCGCCGGATACTCACCGAGCTGCTCGCCGACCAGGGGATGCTGCTGGAGGAGCTCCGCGCCTCCCACTGACCGCGCCCGACGGGCCGGGCCGCCCCCGCTGCGGGCGGCCCGGCCCGGGTTCCAATCGGCTCCCTCGCTCCTGCCGATGTCGACGCCGATGGCCGATACTACGATGCTGTGTGACATTTCACAGGTCACACTTCTAGCCGAACCGCCCCTCGCACCGCCACCATCGGCAGGTGACCCACACCGACCCCTTCCTCGCGCTGAGCGCCGCCACCGGCCGCTTCGGCTACGGCTCACCCCGCGCGGTCACCCTCGCCGCCGACGCGAGCCGCGCCCTGTTCCTGCGCTCCACCGGCCCGACCGACCCGGTCGAGCGCCTGTGGAGCTACGACGTGACGGACCGTCAAGAACGGTTGCTGGCCGATCCGTTGAAGCTCACGGACGGCGGCGGGAGCCTGCCCGCGCCGGAGCGCCGTCTGCGCGAGCGGATCAGGATCTGGGCGCCCGGCATCGGCTCGTTCGCCGCCACGGCCGATCTCGCCACGGCGGTCTTCCCCCTCGACGGACGGCTCTTCCGCTGCGACACGGCGACCGGCGAGTGCGCCGAACTCCCCGTCGCCGGTCCCGCGTTCGACCCGCGCCCGAACCCGGACGGCACCGTCGTCGCCTACGTCGCGGACGACGCGCTGCATCTGGTGCCGGGCGGCCGGATCAGCCCGGACGACGGCGCGCGCTGGGGCGTGGCGGAGTTCGCGGCGGCGGAGGAGCTGGGCCGCTCCCGGGGCCACTGGTGGTCGCCCGACGGAGCCGCGCTGCTGGCCGCCCGGGTGGACGAATCGGCGCTGCCGCTGCGGCACTTCGCGGATCCGGCGCACCCGGAGCGGGAGCCGGAGTCGTTCGCCTACCCGCAGGCGGGCGGCCCGAACGCGGACGTCCAGCTGTGGGTGCTGCGCCCGGACGGCCCGCGCACCCGACTGCGCTGGGACGACGCCGAGTTCCCCTACCTGCTGGCGGCCGAGTGGGACGGCGGCGACGAGATCCTGCTGACCGTCGCCGACCGCCTCCAGCAGCGGGTGCTGCTGCTGAGCGCCGACCCGGCCACCGGCGACACCCGTGAACTGTCGTGCACCGAGGACGAGTTCTGGGTGGACCCGCTGCCGGGCACCCCGCAGCGGCTGCCCGACGGGCGGGTGCTGACCTCGGCGGACACCCCGGCCGCGCGCGGGCTGGCGCTGGACGGCAAGCCGCTGACCGACGAGCGCCTCCAGGTGCGCCGGGTGCTCGGCCCGTGGCAGGGCGGCCTGCTCGTCGAGGCGGGCGACGGCGACCCGGCCGACCAGCACGTCTTCCGGCTGGACCTGGACGGCGGCGCCCCGGAGCGCCTCACCGGGGGCGCGGGCGTGCACACGGTGGCCGCGTACGGCGGGGACGTCCTGCTGCTCACCCACGCCTCGCTCGACGGCGTCCGGCGCGAGCTGCGGCGCGACGGCGCCCGCACCGAGTTCCCCGACCTGTCGGCCGAACTCCCCTACCGGCCGCGGCCGTTGCTGTCCCGGGTGACCGAGCACGGGCTGCCCGCGGCAGTGCTGTACCCGCGCGGGCACGTGGCCGGCCGCCGGCTCCCGGTGCTGCTGGACGTCTACGGCGGCCCGGGCTACCAGGCCGTCGCCCACGAGCCGCGCCGCTGGCAGCTGAAGCAGTGGTGGGCCGACCAGGGCTTCGCGGTGGTGACCGTCGACAACCGCGGAACGCCGTACGTGTCACCGGAGTTCACCCGGGCGATCTTCCGCCGCTTCTCGCAGGTGGCGATCGACGACCAGGTCGCGGCGCTGCACGCGCTGGGCGCGGCGCACCCGGACCTGGACCTGTCCCGGGTGGGTGTGCGCGGCTGGTCGTACGGCGGGTACTTCGCGGCGATGGCGGTGCTGCGGCGTCCGGACGTGTTCCACGCGGCGAGCGCGGGCGCGCCGCCGACCGACTTCCGGCTGTACGACACGGCGTACACGGAGCGGTACTTGGGGCTGCCGCAGGACAACCCGGAGGGCTACCGGGCGGACTGCCTGCTGGCCGACGCGCCGTCGCTGAGCCGTCCGCTGCTGCTGATCCACGGACTGGCGGACGACAACGTGCACCCCTCGCACACGCTGCTGCTGTCGCAGGCGCTGACCCGGGCGGGCCGCCCGCACGCCGTGCTGCCGCTGCCGGGGGTGAGCCACATGCTGCCGGACGGCGAGCTGGAGCGGGTGGCGGCGGTGGAACTCGCCTTCCTGCGGCAGGAATTGGGGGCTACCCCTTCCGCCTGAAGCATGACATGTGAAATATTACCGGCCATTCCTTTACCTCTCTCCCAGCAAGGAGCGGGTCTCTTGCGCAGACTCCCCACAGCCCTCCTGGCTGCCCTGACCACCGGCGCGATAGCCCTGACCGTCGCCCCCGCGCACGCCCAACCGTCCTCCCCCGCCCCGCAGTTCGCGGCCGGCGACGGCCGGGAGGCGCCGGCCTCGCCGCTGCCCCCGCAGGAGCGGGCCCGGCAGGCGCTCAAGGCGCAGGCCATGGCGCAGGTCAACCAGGGCCAGGTCGCCAAGAGCGGCAAGGGCACCACCCCGGCCAAGATCAAGATCGGCAACGACTACGTCCAGCTCGCCCACGAGCGCACCGACAAGGTGTTCGTGATCCTCGCCCAGTTCGGCGACCAGGTCGACAACACCACGCTGTACGACGGCAAACCGCGCTACGGCGGCACCCCCGGCCCGCAGCACAACAGGATCCCGCAGCCGGGCGCGAGCGACACCCACACCTACTGGCAGCGCGACTTCAGCCGCGACTACTACCGGAAGATGTTCTTCGACGACGCGCCGGGCGCCAACTCGATGCGCAACTTCTACCGCACCCAGTCCTCGGGCCGGTACGACATCGAGGGCACCGTCACCGACTGGGTGACCCTGCCCTGGAACGAGGCCCGGTACGGCTCCAACAAGGGCCCGCAGGGCAGCGGCGGCTGGACCCAGGCGAGCGAGTTCGTCCGGGACGCCACCAAGGCCTGGTACGACGGCGAGCTCGCCAAGGGCCGCACGGCGGCGGACGTCAGGGCGGAGCTGGCGCGCTACGACGTCCAGGACCGCTACGACTTCGACAAGGACGGCGACTTCGACGAGCCGGACGGCTACCTCGACAACGTGATCGTGGTGCACGCCGGCGTGGACGAGACCTGGGGCGGCGGCGCGCAGGGCGCCGACGCGCTGTGGGCGCACCGGAGTTGGACCTTCCCCGACCCGTCGGGCCAGAACGGACCGGAGGGCAACCGGATCGGCGGCGCGCCGGTCGGCGACACCGGCCTGTACGTGTACGACTACGTTCAGGCAGGCGAGAACAGCGGAGTGGGCCTGTTCTCGCACGAGTTCGGGCACAACCTGGGCCTGCCGGACCTGTACTCGACCGCCGGCGGCGACAACTCCGTCAGCTTCTGGTCGCTGATGTCCTCGGGCTCGTACCTGGGCAAGGGACGCAACACCACCGGCGCGTACCCGGGCGACCTGGACGCCTGGAGCAAGCTCCAGATGGGCTGGCTGAGCTACGACGAGGCGCAGGCCGCCACCCGGTCCAGCCACACGCTGGGCGTGTCCGGGTACAACACCGACCAGGCGCAGGCGGTGCTGGTGCACCTGCCGCCGGGGTCGACCACGACCACGCTGGCGGAGCCGTTCGAGGGCGGCGCGCAGTGGTGGAGCGACACCGGTGACAACATGGACGCCTCGCTGGCGCGCACCGTGGACCTGACCGGGACGACGTCCGGGGCCGCTCTGGACGCCGCCGCCTGGTGGGACACCGAGCAGGACTACGACTTCTTCACCGTCGAGGCCTCCGCCGACGGCGGCCGCACCTGGAAGCCGCTGCACGGCACCGTCGACGGGCAGCCGATCGGCGACACCACCGCGAACACCCCCGGCCTGAGCGGCAGTTCGGGCGGCTGGAAGCAGCTGCACATCCCGCTGGACGGCTTCCTCGGCAAGCAGGTGCAGGTGCGCTTCCACGTCACCTCCGACACCAACACCCACGGCCGGGGCGCCCTGGTGGACGCGGTGAAGCTGACGGCGGACGGCCAGGTCGTGCTGTCCGACGGCGCGGAGGGCGGCCCGGGCGACTGGGCGGCCGTCGGGTTCTCCGTCCTGCACGGCAAGGACGCCGTCAAGCAGCACCCGCGCGCGTACCTGGTGGAGAACCGCCGCTACGCCGGCTACGGGGCGTTCCTGAAGACCGGGCCGTACAACTTCGGCTACTCGGGCGTGCCGGGCAAGTCCGACGTGATCGACAACTACCCGTACCAGGAGGGCGTGCTGGTGTGGCTGTGGGACACCTCCTACGGCGACAACAACACCGTCGACCACCCGGGCGGCGGGCTGATCCTGCCGGTGGACGCGCACCCGCAGGCGCAGCGGTTCGCGGACGGCTCGCTCACCAACGGGCGTTCGCAGCCCTACGACGCGACGTTCTCGCTGAAGAAGACGGACGCGTTCACGCTGCACAAGGCGGGCGTGGCGACCGAGGTGCCCTCGAAGCCGGCGGTGCCGGCGTTCGACGACCACCGCGGGGTGTACAGCGACCCGGCGATCCCGCAGCTCGGCGTGCGGGTGCCGGACAGCAACACCCGGATCGAGGTGGTCCGCGAGACCCAGGGCGGCCGGCTGACCACCGTGCGGGTGGGTCCGGCGTCCTGAGGCCGCACGGCGGCGGTCCGCGCTTGTAAAGAATCCTTTCCAAAGATAGCTTTACAAGCATGAGCGAACCGCCGCCGTCGGTCCGGCTGACCGACCCCCGCGCCCTGCGCGCCTACGCCCATCCGACCCGGATGGCCCTGGTGGGCCTGCTCCGCGTGCACGGACCGCTGACCGCGACCCGTGCCGCGGAGCTGCTCGGCACCGAGTCCGTCGCCAGCTGCTCCTTCCACCTGCGCCAACTCGCCAAGTACGGGCTGGTGGAGGAGGCCGGCGGCGGGCGCGGCCGGGAGAAGCCCTGGCGGGCCACCGCCGCGTTCACCAGCTGGGACGCCTCCCCCGCCGACCCGGAGCAGGCCGCCGCCGTCGACTTCCTGCAACGGGCCGTGCTGGACGGCTACTTCGCCCGCGCCACGGCCTGGCTGGCGCACCGCGCCGAGGAGTCGCCCGAGTGGCGCGAGACGGCCGGGTTCGGCGACACGGCGGTCCGGGTGACGGTCGAGGAGCTCGCCGAACTCAACGCCCGCATCGAGGAGTTGACCCGGCCGTACGTGGAGCGCGCGGTCGAGGGGCACGAGGGCGTGCGCACCGTCCAGCTGATCCAGCTGGCCGTTCCGACGGACGTGCGGCCGTGATCGGGCGTCCCCGGATACCCGGGCTGCTGCGCGAGCCGGCCTTCCGCCGCTACTGGAGCGGGCAGACCATCTCCTCGCTGGGCGATCAGATCACCCTGCTGGTGATCCCGCTGATCGCGGTCTCCGCGCTGCACGCCGACGCCGCGCAGATGGGCTACCTGGCCGCCGCCGGCTACCTGCCGTACCTGCTGCTGTCGCTGCACGCGGGCAGCTGGGCCGACCGGTACGGCAGGCGGCGCCGGGTGATGATCGCCACCGATCTGGGGCGGGCCGCCGTGCTGCTGACGGTGCCGGCGGCCTGGGCGGCGGGCCTGCTGACGCTGGTGCAGCTGTACGCGGTGGTGCTGGCCGTCGGCACGCTGTCGGTGTTCTTCAACGTCTGCAATCCGCCGCTGTTCGTCGCGCTCGTCCCCGCCGACCAGTACCTGCGCGGCAACGCGCTGGTCAACGGCAGCCGCGCGGCCACCTATGTGGCGGGGCCGGGCCTGGGCGGTCTGCTGGTCCAACTGCTGGCCGCGCCCCTGGCGTTGGTGGTGGACGCGCTGTCCTTCGTGCTGTCCGCGCTGTTCCTGCACCGGATCGACCCCGCGGAGCCGCCGGCCGCCGAGTCCGGGCGCGGCTCGGCCGGCGAGGGCCTGCGCTGGATCCGCCGCTCCCCCGTGATCCGGGCCTCGCTGCTGGGCACCGCGACCGTCAACCTGTTCACCTTCGTCATCGGCGCGCTGTTCGTGCTCTACGCGACGCGTGAACTCGGGTTCAGCGCGGGCCTGTTGGGCGCGGTGCTGGCGGCCGCGGCGGTCGGCACGCTGCTCGGCGCGGCCGTCACCGGACGGCTGGCCGCCCGGATCGGCGTGGGGCCGGCGTTCCTGTTCGGCCTGGTGCTGTTCCCGGCGCCGCTGCTGCTGATTCCGCTGGCGGGCGGCGGGACCGGCTCCGCCGCCGCGCTGCTGTTCGCCGCCGAGTTCCTGTCCGGCGTCGGCGTGATGATCCTCGACATCTCGGCCGGCACGATCTTCGCCGCGTGCATCCCGGACGCCATGCGCTCCCGGGTGTTCGGCGCCTACCAGGCCGTCAACTACGGGGTGCGGCCGCTGGGTTCGCTGCTCGGCGGCCTGCTGGGCTCCACCCTGGGCCTGCGCCCGGCGCTGTGGATCGCCGCGATCGGAGCGGTGGCGTCCGGATTGTGGGTGGTTTTCTCGCCGATCCCGCGCCTGCGCGAACTGCCCGCCCAGGACGGGGCGTTGGACTCCGAGGAGCGGGCTGACCAGGGAGAACCGGTCGAACATTCGGCCTGACCCGGCCTCGGAAGGGCGGGGCACCATAGCGTATTCGGGCATATGCCCGATGGATATGGCTGAAAGTCTCGCCCTCCGGGGGCCCCGCCGGTAGCGTTGCGTTCCGGTCAGACTACCGCAGGTGAAAGCGGTGGCAGCGACGCACCGTGCCGCGCACGGTGGGGAGGGAACGCCGTTCGTGCCCGGGATCGAAGAGTGCCTTGCGGAAGCCATGGGGATCACCGGCGCGCTGGGGGTCAGCCTGGTCGACTGGACCAACGGTCTGGCCATCGGCACCGCCGGACTGGGCCCCGACGGCGACCACGAGGTCGGGGCCGCCGACGCCACCGAACTCGCCCGGGCCGTCACCCAGACCCCGTCCTTCGCCGACCCGGACTCCGGCGCCCCGCCCGCCGAGGACGTCATCGTCACCTCGGCCGGCAACTACCACCTGATCCGGTTCGTCCCCGCCGCGTTCGACGCGAACGTCTTCCTCTACCTCCGGCTGGACCGCGACCACGCCAACCTGGCGATGGCCCGGCTCCGCCTCGCCGCCATCGCCGACCGGCTGGTGCTCGCCTGATGCGGCCCGCCGACACCCTGACCGCGACCGCCGACGCCCCGCCGGGCATCCACGCCGACGCCCCGCCGGGCATCCACGCCGACGCCCCGCCGGGCATCCACCCCCCACCCGGCCCGGCCCCGACCGCCCGCGCGCCGCGCCGGATACCGCCGATGCCGACCGTGCCGCCCCAACTCCCGCCGCCCGCGCACCGGTTGCCGCGCAAAGACGCCCCGCTGCCGCGCCGCCGACGCACCGCCTGCGCGCCCGCCACCACCTTCGAGGCGGCGCTCACCGAACTCGCCGCCCAGGGCGCCACCGGCGTGCTGCACGGCCCCCACGGCGCGGTGCACCTGGCGGGCGGAGCGGTGGTGTACGCGCAGTCCGCCCGCGGGGCGGGCGTAGGCCACCTGCTCACCGGCGCGGGCCGGATCACCGTCCGCGACTGGGAGGAGAGCCTCGCCCGGGACGCCGGGCACCCCGCCGACCACCTCCTCGCGGCCGGCCTGGTCGGCCCCGGCGAACTCGAACTCGCCCGGCTGGCCGCCACCTTGGACGGCGCCCACGACGCGCTCGCCCAGCACGGCATCGAGCTGCGGTTCGACTCCGCCGCCCGCCCGGCCTTCGAACTCGCCCGCCCGCTCTCGGTGTTGGAGCTGCGCGGCGCGGTCGGCCGGCGGCGCGCGCTGCTGGACGCCTGCTGGCCGTCGGCCGAACTCGACGCCGCCGCGCCGGTCGCCACCGGTGCCGCCCCGACCCGCCGCACCGCCGTGCCGCGCCGCCGCCGACAGGCGCTGCTGGCCGCCGCCGACGGCACCCGCACCGTGCCCGAGCTGGCCCGGCTGCTGGGCCGCACCACCTACGGCACTCTGCTGGACGTCCGGCAGCTGGCCGCCGCCGGCCTGCTCGGGACGGGCAGGCCGGCCGTCCTCCCCGACCCGCCGCCGGCCGCCGGGCCGCTGCCCGCGCCGCCGGACGGGCTGTTGCCGCCAGGCCCGCGCTCCTACGACTCCTCGGACCCGGAGGTGGGCCTGCTGCTCCGACTACGTGCCGCCCTGGAGGCCCTGTGACCGCCCTGCCCGCCCGCACCTGCCCGCCGTCCGAGTCATGAAGCGGACCTTTCGTCAACTGACCGCGAGGAGGACGAGCGTGCTGCCCGAAGCCGAGGTGCAGGCCGAACTGCGCAGCCTGCGCTCCCGTGTCCCGCACCTGACGGGTTCGCTGGTCGCCACCGTCGACGGCCTGGTGGTGGCGCACGACACCAGCGCCCTGGAGGCGGAGAGCGTGGCCGCGCTGACCGCCGCCGCGCTCGGCGTCGGCGCGCGGCTCACGGAGGCCACCGGGCAGGGCGCCTTCCTGGAGCTGATCACGCGTGGCGAGCGCGGCTACACGGCGACCTACGCCGCCGGCGCGTACACGGTGCTCACCCTGCTGGCGGGGGCGCAGGCCAACGTCGGCCGCCTGCACCTGGAGGCCCGCCGGGCCGGGGCGCGGATCGCCGCCCTCGCCGACACGGACCTCGACCGCGGCCAGTTCTGACTCCCCCGACGGATCTTCTCGACTCCGCACCACCCGGCCCGTCGATCTGACGTGCCGTCAATTCGCTCAACAGAAGAGGTAGTTGCTCCATGTCTGGTCTGGAAACCGCGCTCAAGGAGATCATGGGATCGGTCGAGGGCACCATCGGTGTCGCCCTGGTCGACTACAACAGCGGCATGGCCCTGGGCCTGATCGGCGGCGGCCCCGACCTGGATCTGAACGTCGCCGCCGCCGGCAACACCGACGTGGTCCGGGCCAAGCTCCGCGCGATGGAGCTGCTCAACCTGGACGAGGCGATCGAGGACATCCTGATCACCCTGTCCTCCCAGTACCACCTGATCCGCCCGCTGACCTCGCGCTCCGGCAAGGGCCTGTTCCTCTACCTGGCCCTGGACCGCAACCGGGCCAACCTGGCGATGGCCCGGCACCAGTTGAAGAAGGTGGAGACCGACCTGGAGGTCTGAGGCTCAGCCTTCCCGGCCGAGCGTGAGCAGGCCCCCGGTGGGCACCCGGACGGCGAGTTCCGTCCCGTCCACGGGGGCCTGCGCCCGTGCCACCTCGCCGCCCCGGCAGTCCTGCACCAGCAGCTCGACGCGGCCCGGCGGCCGGTCGAAGTCGATCCGCACCAGGGTGTCCTGGTCGGCGTTCGCCACCAGCAGCCGCCGCCAGGGGCCGGCGGCGCGCAGCGGCAGCGGGGCCCAGCGGCCGAACGCGAGCGCGTCCGCCGTCCGCGCCTCGATCACGGGGTAGGCCAACTCGGGCCGGTGGGGGCGCAGTTCACCGCGCTGGAGCAGGTCGCGGTGCTCGGCCGCGACGCCCAGCCAGAACCGCAGCGCGGCGAGTTGCTCCGGGCTCTGCGCGGCGAGGTCGACGGAGACCTGCGGGGTGGCGAACAGGACGGACTGGAGCAGGACGGCGATCTGCTCGGGGCTCTCGTCGGGGTGCCAGGTCAGCGGGTCGGCGTGCACGGCGAGCGGCCCGGCGGTCAGCCTGAGGTCAGCGGTGCGGACCCGGTTCTCCACCGCGTTGTGCGGGCAGTCCGCGGCCCGGACCATGGTGGCGTAGGGCCACAGGCCGGGTCCGAGGTAGTCCTGCCGGTGTTCGACGAGCACGTCGGGGCGGGTGGCGCGGAGGCGGTCGTCGAGGGCGGCGAGGAGCTTGTGCACGCCTTCGGCGACGGTGGCGCAGTCCGCTTCGGGCGAGGCGGTGTGGGGGGCGGCGCCGGGTGCGGGGGTGCGGGCGAAGGTGTCGACGAAGTCGACCTTCAGGCCGTCGGCGCCGTGCTTCTCGACGGCGGCGGCGAGCCGTTCGACCTGGTGGGCGCGGACGGTGGGGCTGCGCGGGTCGAGCAGCCGGGTCTCCAGTTGCGGCAGGTGGGCGAGGGTGTGGTCGGCCAGCCGGGTGGCCGCTTCGCTGCGGTCGCCGACGAACGGGACGGCGTGCCACAGCAGGTAGTTCAGGCCGAGGGCGCGGACGCGGGCGATGTGCGCGGCGAAGTCGGGGAAGTCGGTGGGGGCGGGCTGCCAGTCGCCGGTGGTGGCGTAGGAGCGGGTGCGTTCGTCGGTCTGCCAGCCGTCGTCGACGATCAGGGTGCGGAAGCCGAGCGGGGCGGCGAGGGCGGCGAGGCGTTCGACGTCGGTGGCGGCCATCGCCAGGTGCAGCGCGTACCAGGTGCAGAACACCGGCTCGAACGCGGTGTCGGGGACGGTGCGGGCGGGTACCAGGGTGCCCCACCAGGCGGCGCACTCCCGTACGGTGTCGGCGAAGTGGCGGCCGCTCAGGTCGAGGCGAAGTGCGAGCCGGGGTCCGTCCTGTTCGATCCACCAGCTGTAGGTGCCGGTCTCCTCGACGGCGCCTTCGCCGATCGCGACGGGGCGGACGGGTTCGCCGACGGCGAAGGTGCACAGGGCGCGGTCGCCCGCGCCGACCAGGCTGCCGACGGGGGCGCCCTTGGGCAGTGACGCCTCCCGGGGGGCGGCCCAGCTCGGGGGCAGCCAGCGGGCGTCGGTGCGGGGCGTCCAGTAGGCGGTGGCGCCGGTGCAGGGCAGCTGCCACTCGATCCGCAGGCGGGCGTCCGGCTCGGCGGTGGCCGCCTCGATCAGCAGGACGCCGGGGACGTCGGTTCCGGTCACGGTCACGGCCGGGGCGCTGACGCTGCCGACGGCCGTCGCCCGGAGGGTGAGCGGGCCGGCGTCGACCGTGCGGGAGGTCTCGGTGCGGCCGGACGGGGGCGCGGAGCCGTCCCAGGACAGCGTGGTCACGCGGGGTTTCCTTTCGCGGGGGTTGGTCCCGCCCCGGCCGGCCGCGGAAGCGGGAGGACGGCCGGCCGGGGCGGAGCTTCGGGGACGGGACGGTCAGGTCTCGGGGTAGTGGCAGGCGACCTGCCGGGTGGGGCTGTCGGGGGTGAGCGCGGGCGCCTCGGTGCGGCAGCGGTCGCGGGCCTTGGGGCAGCGGGGGTGGAAGGTGCAGCCGGGGGGCGGGGCGGCGGGGCTGGGCGGGTCGCCGAGCAGCACGATGCGTTCGCGGGCGCGTTCGGCGGCGGGGTCGGGCAGCGGGACGGCGGACAGCAGCGCCCTGGTGTAGGGGTGGGCGGGGCGCCGGTAGACGTCGTCCTTGTCGCCGAGTTCGACGATCCGGCCGAGGTACATCACGGCGACCCGGTGGCTGATGTGCTTGACCACGGCGAGGTCGTGGGCGATGAACACGTAGGCGACGCCGAGTTCGGCCTGCAGGCGTTCCATCAGGCCGACGATCTGCGCCTGGATGGAGACGTCGAGCGCGGAGACGGGTTCGTCGGCGACGACGAGTTCGGGGCGGGTGGCGAGCGCGCGGGCGATGCCGATGCGTTGGGCCTGGCCGCCGGAGAACTGGTGCGGGTAGCGCTCCAGGTGTTCGGGGGCGAGCCCGACCAGCCGGATCAGGTCGCGGGTCTCGCGGGCGGTCACGGCGGCGGAGGCCCCCTGGGCGCGCAGCGGGGCCGCGATGATCTGCTGGACGCTGTGCCGCGGGTTCAGCGAGGCGAACGGGTCCTGGAAGATCATCTGGAACTTGCTGCGCAGCGGCCGCAGCCGGCTCTGCGGGGTGCGGGTGATGTCCTGGCCGCGGAAGGCGACCGTGCCGTCCGTCGGGTCGAGCAGCCGCACCAGCATGCGGCCGGTGGTGGACTTCCCGCAGCCGGATTCGCCGACCAGTCCGAGCGTCTCGCCGGGGCGGACGTCGAAGCTGACGCCGTCGACGGCCCGCACGCCGGGGAGGCGGCGCAGGGCGCCGCGGGCGCCGGGGAAGGTCATGCCGAGGTCGCGGACGCTCAGCAGGGCGTCGGTGGCGGCGGGTTGGGCGCGGTCGGCCGGGTGGGCGGTCTCGGTGGTCATGCGGTCACCTCGTCGAGGACGCAGGCGCTGCGGTGGCCGTCGGCGACGGTGCGCGGCAGCGGCCGGTCGCCGGTGCAGCGGGGGTCGGCGGTGGCCGCCCAGCGGGGGCAGCGCGGGTGGAAGGCGCAGCCGGCGGGCGGGGCGAGCAGCGAGGGCGGGGCGCCGGGGATGGCGCGCAGGGCGGTGCCGTCGTCGGCGTCGAGGCGGGGCAGGGAGTCGAGCAGGCCGCGGGTGTAGGGGTGGCGCGGGGCGCTGAACAGGGTGTCGGCGGGGGCCTGTTCGACGGCGGCGCCGCCGTACATGACGAGGACGTCGTCGGCGGCGCGGGCGATCACGCCGAGGTCGTGGGTGATCAGGACGATGCCGAGTCCGTGTTGCTGCTGGAGGCGCGCCAGCAGGTCGAGCACCTGGGCCTGGACGGTGACGTCCAGGGCGGTGGTGGGTTCGTCCGCGATGATCAGGTCGGGTTCGCAGGACAGCGCGAGGGCGATCATGGCGCGTTGGCGCATGCCGCCGGAGAACTGGTGCGGGTGTTCGCGGGCGCGGCGGGCGGGTTCGGGGATGCCGACGTCGCCGAGCACCTCGACGGCGCGGGCGTGGGCGGCGCGGCGGGTGCCACCGAAGTGGTGGCGGTAGGCCTCGGCGATCTGGTCGCCGACGGTGAAGTAGGGGTGCAGGGCGGTGAGGGCGTCCTGGAAGACCATGGCGATCCGGCGGCCGCGCAGGGCGCGCAGCCGTGCCTCGGGGGCGCCGATGAGTTCGGCGCCGTCGAGTGCGGCGGAGCCGGTGACGGTGGCGCCGCGGTGCAGGCCCATGACGGCGAGGGAGGTGACGGACTTTCCGGAGCCGGATTCGCCGACGATGCCGAGGGTGCGTCCGCGTTCGACGGTGAAGTCGATGCCGTGGACGGCGCGGACGGTGCCTTCGGGGGTGGCGAAGTCGACGGTCAGGTCGCGTACAGCGAGCAGCGGGTGGGTCATGACAGCCTCGCCCTCGGGTCGATCCAGGCGTAGACGAGGTCCACGACCAGGTTGGAGGTGACGATGAAGAAGGAGGCGAGCAGCGTCACGCCCATGATCACCGGTTGGTCGGACTTGTTGAGGGAGTCGGCGAAGAGTTTGCCGACGCCGGGGAGGCCGAACAGCGATTCGGTGATCAGGGCACCGGCCAGCAGTCCGCCGAGGTCCATGCCGAGCATGGTGGCGACGGGGGTGAGGGCGGGGCGCAGGCCGTGCCGGCCGACCACCCGGCGTTCGGGGAGGCCTTTGGCGCGGGCGGTGCGGACGTACGGTTCGGCGAGCGTCTCGATGACGGAGTTGCGGGTCATCCGGGCGTAGATGGCGGCGTTCAGCAGGGCGAGGGTGATCCACGGGAGGATCAGGTTGGCGACCCAGCCGCCGGGGTTCTCGCCGAAGGCGATGTAGCGGGGGTAGGGGAGGAGGCCGGCGACGGTGACGACCGCGTAGAGCAGGATCATCGCGGTGAAGTAGACCGGCAGGGCGGCGATGCCGATGGTGCCGACCATCAGGGTGCGGTCGAGCCAGGTGTCGCGGCGCAGGGCGGAGACGACGCCGGCGCCGAGGCCGAGGATCAGCCACAGGACGGCCGCGCCGATGGCGAGCGAGGCGCTGGTGGGCAGCCGGTCGGTCATCAACTCCCAGACGGGCTGGGCGGATTGGAAGGAGTAGCCGAAGCAGGGGAAGTCGCACCGGACGGCGTAGGAGCCGGTGCCGAGGGTCTGCCCGGCGAAGACGCCGGTGACGTAGTGCCAGAACTGGACGATCAGCGGGTCGGCGAGGCCGAGTTGCTGCCGGACGAGTTCGACGCGTTCGGTGGAGCAGTCCTTGCCGCAGAACTGGGCGGCGGGGTCGCTGGGGAGCAGGTAGAAGACGGCGAAGGTGAGCGCGCAGACGATCAGCAGGGTGGCGGCCATCGCGGCGAGCCGGCGCAGCAGGTATCCGATCATGCCCGGCTGCCCTTCGGGTCGAGCGCGTCGCGCAGGGCGTCGCCGAGCAGGGTGAAGGCCAGGACCACCAGGAACAGGCAGGCGCTGGGCAGCACGAAGAACATCGGGTCGACCTTGTAGTAGAGCACCGCGTCGGAGATCATCTGGCCCCACGAGGGCGTGGGCGGGCGGATGCCGACGCCGAGGAAGCTGAGCGCGGCCTCGGTGCCGATCAGTCCGGGGACGGCGAGGGTGACGTAGACGACGATCGTGCCGGTGAGGTTGGGCAGGATCTCGCCGAACAGGATGCGGGCGTCGCGGGTGCCGCCGGCCCGGGCGGCCTCGACGTATTCGCGGTGTTTGAGCGAGAGGGTCTGGCCGCGGACCACGCGGGCGATGTAGGGCCAGGAGAACAGCGACATGACGCCGATGAGCAGCACGACGCGGTTGACGTCCCGGGCGACGGAGAGCAGCGCGATCATGAAGATCAGGCTGGGGAAGGACATCATGACGTCCATGAACCGGCTGATCAGGGCGTCGACGCGGCCGCCGAAGTAGCCGGCGGTGATGCCGAGGGCGGTGCCGATGAGGGTGATCAGCAGGGCGGCGGCGAAGGCGACCAGCAGGCTGATCCGGGCGCCGTGGAGGAGGCGGGCGAAGATGTCGCGGCCGAGCAGGGGTTCGACGCCGAGCCAGTGGTCGGCGCTGATGCCGCCGAGGGCGCCGCGGGGCAGGCCGCCGAGGTAGGGGTCGACGGCTTTCTTGTCGACGGTGTCGGGGCGGGTGCCGCTGATCGCGGTGAGCAGCGGGGCGAGCGCGGCGGCGAGCACGAAGAAGGCGATGATGCCGGCTCCGACGAGGGCGGACTTGCGGCGGCGCAGGCGGTGCAGGGCGAGTTTCCAGGGGGAGGCGGGGGCCTCGGCGATCTCCTCCGCCGGCTGGGTGGGGGGTGCGGTCATGGTGGTCGACTCCCGCTCTAGTTCACGGACTTGAGGCCGATGGCCGCGTAGTCGAGCTGGCCGGCCCAGACCGGGTGGGCGTAGGCGCCGGCGATGTTGGAGCCGACCAGGACGGGCTTGCGCGCCCAGACCAGCGGGACGGCGGGCGAGGCGTCCATGATCCTGGCGTCCAGGGCGAGCCAGGCGGCGTTGGCCTTCTGCAGGTCCTCCAGGCCGGCGATCCGGTCGAGTTCGGCGTTGACGGCGGGGTCGTCGAAGCGGGTCATGTTGCCCTGGTTGCCCTTGTCCTTGATCGCCCGGCCGTCGAAGATCATCGGCAGGAAGGTCGCGGCGGAGGGGTAGTCGGGGCACCAGCCGAGGCTGGCGAGTCCGGGCTGCTTGGCCTTGTCGCCGACGATGGAGTTGACGGCGGTGGGGTCGACGGTGGTGATGGTGGCGTCCACCCCGGCCCGCTTCAGGGCGGCCTGGATGGCCTCGGCCTGCGGCTTGCCGCCGGTGGAAGTGACCATTTCGGTGGCGAAGCCGTTCGGGAAGCCCGCTTCGGCGAGCAGCTGCTTGGCCTTCTCGGGGTCGCCGCCCGGCTTGATCATGAAGTGGTCGACGGGGGCGCCGGCGGTGAGCACCGGCGGCAGGTAGCTGGTGGCGATGTCGTTGAAGGCGGGGCCGCCCATGGCGGCGGCGAAGGACTCCTTGTCCACCGCGTACTGCATGGCCAGGCGGACCTTGGCGTTGTCGAACGGCGCCTTGGTGGTGTTCATGTCCAGCTTGGTGGTGCAGCCGGCGTTCTCGCTGACCAGCCGCTTCTTGACGTCGGGGTTGGTGAGCACCTCGGAGATCTTCGAGGGCAGCAGGTCGACGTAGGAGACGGCGTTCCGGTCGTCGCCCTGGTCGGCGATCAGCCGGTCGGCGATGCCGGAGCCCTTGAGGGTCTGCTCGACCACGATCTTGTCGGGGTAGGCCTTGCGGACCGGGTCGGTGGCCTGGTCCCAGTGGGTGTTGCGGACCAGCACCATGCGCTTGCCGCGGTCGTAGCTCTCGATCCGGTAGGGGCCGGAGGAGACCGGGTGGTTGGAGTAGTTGGCGCCGGCCTCCTTGGCCTTGGGGACGGGCGAGAAGGTGGACAGGGTGGCGGTGTAGGCGAACTCGGCGACCGGGCGCTTGAGGTGGAAGACGATGGTCTTGGCGTCGGGGACCTCGATGGCCTCCTTGCCGAGGCGTTCGCCGCCCAGCGGGCCGCGGTAGCCGGCCGGGGCGTTCAGGTAGCGCACCGCGTAGTCGGGGCCGCCGGGCAGCTCCGGCGAGTACGAGCGTTCGACGCCGTACTTGATGTCGTCCGCGGTGATCGGGGTGCCGTCCTCGTAGGCGAGGTTGTCCTTCAGGTGGAAGGTCCACGTTCTGGCGCCGTCGCTGGGGGTGCCGGTGTCGGTGGCCAGGTCGGGTTCGAGCTTGAGTCCTTCGGCGCCGGGGGCGGCCTTGAAGGTGGTCAGGGTGCGGTAGAGCATGCGCACGCCGACGTCCATCACGGGCATGGTCCAGTTGCGGGCGGGGTCGAGCTGCTCGAAGTCCTGGTTCGACAGGATGGTCAGGGTGCCGCCCCTGACCGGGGTTCCGCCGATGATGCCGTCGCCCGCGGTGGTCACTCCCTGCCCGCCGCCGGTGTCGCCGTCGTCGTTTCCGCCGCCGCTGCACGCGCCGAGGGCGAGGGTGAGCGAGGTCGCGAGGGCCGCCGCGAGGGCGGCGTGGGTACGCCTGTTCATGGGTGCACTCCGAGACTGGGGGCCGCTCTACCGGGGATCCGTGCCGCCGGGGGCTGGCCCACCCTGAGGTGTGACCCGTAACATAGTAATGTGAAATTGCACTGCGCAACGAGACGGCCGGACCGTTACCGAGCCGTGTCCTTGCCCGCCGCTCAGCAGTGCAATTTCCTTACCCACCAAGTCAGTTGACGGAGGAACTCCCCGCGATGACCGACCCGAACGCCCTGCACACCGGCAGCCACGACCTGCCCGTCTCCCCCGCCCTGGCCGCCTTCATGTCCGACCGCTGGGACGCCACCCCGCTGCCCGCCGACGCCCGCGTCCCCGGGCACGCGTACTTCCCGGACCGCCGGGCGCGGATCGCCGCCGCCTTCCCGGGCGAGCGACTGCTCGTCCCCGCCGGGCAGTTGAAGGTCCGCAGCAACGACTGCGACTACCGCTTCCGCCCGCACAGCGCCTACGCGCACCTGACCGGGCTGACCGGCGAGGAGCAGGTCGGCCACGTCCTGGTGGTCGAGCCCGACGGCGAGAGCGTGCTGTACCTGCGCCCGCGCTCGGACCGGGGCGACGGCTCCGGCGAGTTCTTCCGCGACCGCCGCTACGGCGAGTTCTGGGTCGGCCGCCGCCCCGACCTGGCCGAGGCCGCGAACCTCACCGGCCTGCGCACCGCGCACCTCGACGAGCTGCCGAAGCTGTTCACCGGCTCCGTCCCCACCCGCGTGCTGTCCGGCGTCGACCCCGCGCTGGACGCCCTGGCCGGCCGCCCATCCGCCGAGGAGGCCGTCCGCGACGGCCAACTCGCCGCCGCGCTCTCCGAGTTGCGCCTGATCAAGGACGAGTGGGAGGTCGCCCAGCTCCAGCTGTCGGTCGACCACACCGCCGCCGGCTTCGCCGACGTGGTCCGCGCCCTGCCCGCCGCCCTGCGCCACCACCGCGGCGAGCGCGTGCTGGAGGGCGCGTTCAACGCCCGGGCCCGCGCGGAGGGCAACGGCACCGGCTACGAGACCATCGTCGCCTCCGGCGCGCACGCCTGCATGCTGCACTGGATCCGCAACGACGGCCCGCTCGACCCCTCCCAACTCCTGCTGCTGGACGCGGGCGTGGAGACCGACACCCTCTACACCGCCGACATCACCCGCACCCTGCCGCTGTCCGGCACCTTCTCCCCCGCCCAGCGCGACGCCTACGAACTCGTGCTGGCCGCGCAGAACGCCGGCATCGCCGCGCTGCGCCCCGGCGCGTCCTTCCGCGACTTCCACCGCGCCGCGATGCGGGTGATCGCCGAGGGCCTGGCCGAGTGGGGCGTGCTGCCCGTCCCCGCCGAGCAGGCGCTGCGCGAGGACTCCGGCCTGTACCGCCGCTGGACGCTGTGCGCCAGCGGCCACATGCTCGGCCTGGACGTCCACGACTGCGCGAAGGCCCGCGCCGAGACGTACCTGGACGGCGTCCTGCGGGAGGGCATGGTGCTCACCGTCGAGCCCGGCCTGTACCTCCAGCCCGACGACCTCGCGCTGCCGCCCGCGCTGCGCGGCATCGGCATCCGCATCGAGGACGACCTGGTCATCACCGCCGACGGCGCCCGGCTGATGTCCGGCGCGCTGCCCCGCACGGTGGACGGCATCGAGTCCTGGATGGGCGACCTGCTGGCATCCCGATAATCGGATGAACGGGCGGGCGGTGGGTGCGTAGGCTCGGCCCTCGTGACCGACCGCACCGCCCGCATCGCCGGCCTGGTGGCCGCGCTCCCGAAGTCGAACAGCGTCAGCAAGGTCTGCGCGCTGGCCGAGAAACGACTCGGGAAGGGCGACGCCGCCTTCCTCGCCGACCTCGGCCTCGCCGTGTCCGAGCACCTCGACGAGGCCGACCGGGTGTGGCAGTACCGCAGCGTCTTCGACCACTCGCTGCGGCTGCTGGCCATCACGCCCGCCGCCGAGAACGTCCGCCAGGCGCTGCGCCTGCTGGCCGCCGACCGACCCACCGTCCACGCCCGCGTGCGGCTCGCGGCCTCGCTGCTGGCGTCCGGGCAGCACCCCGAGGACCTCGCGCAGGCGTTCACCGGCCCCGCCTCGGACGAGCTGCGGGCCTGCCTGGTCCACGAGTTGGTGCTGCGCGGCGCGGACCTCGCCGCCCTCCCCGGCATCCTCGCCGGGGCGAGCGCCCCGCACCTCGCCCACCACCCGCTGGGCGCCCTGCCGCTGACCCGCTCGCCGCTGGAGATCCTCGCCGACCTGCCGAGCTACTCCGCGTCCGGCACCGTCCACACGCTGCCGGACGCCTCGTCGGCGGGCGAGCCGTTGACGGTCCGCCGGGCGGGGGCGCTGCCGCCCGCCGTCGAGACCACCACGCCGGAGGCCGCCGCCGAGCTGGGCCGGGCCTTCGCCGACTGGACGGAGGAGTCGAACGGCGAGATCGAGGCCCGGGTGTTCGAGTTCGCCGAGCCGCTGCCCGCCGACGCCGTCGGCGCCGCGCTGCTCGCCCTCGGCCTGGACTGCCTGGCCGGCACGACGGCCGGCACCCTCGCCGTCTCCACCTGCCCGCCCGCCGAGGCCTGGCGGGTGCTGTTCGGCGCGGCCTCCTGCGGCGGCGCCTACGACGAGGGGGTGCGCGGCGCCTACGGCCGGCTCGCCGCCTGGCAGTCCCTCACCGCCCTCGCCGACGCCACCCCCGCCACCGCCGAGTCCCGCGCCACCGCCTGCCGCTGGTTCACCTTCGCCGCCCCCACCTCCACCTGGTTCGCCCACATCGCCTGGGACCGCGCCCTCGCCGCCCTCACCCCGGACGGCCGCCGCCTCGCGGTCCTCGCGGCCACCGACACCGATTAGTGCGGGGTGCCTTCGCATCGGAGGAGAACCGCGAGGCGGAGGTGCGGGCCTTCGACGTCCTGCCGCCCAGGGGCCGCGCCGGACGAGGTGAGCGCCCTGGCCGCCGAGCGCCGCGCCGATGCACCGGCCGCGCCTGGCCGCCCGGCACTGCGCCGCCCGGCTCGGCTTCGGCATCCTCGCGTCGCAGGACGCCGAAGAACGGCCTAACGCCAGCGGGCGTTCCAGTTCTGGTGCTTCCAGAGGGAGACCTGACTGCCCTCGGCGTTCGCGCCCCGATGCACGAACAGGCCCCCGTTCTCCCACGGGCTGATGAGGTAGAAGCCCTGGCTCTGGCGGATGCTGAAGGCCTGGTTCTTGCCGTTGTTGCAGTCCCAGACGATCAGGCCCTGCCCCTCCTTGTAGCGGCCGGCGGGAACGTCCAGGCACAGGTGGCGGGCGTCCCAGGGGCGCAGGTTGTAGCCGCCCTGGGGCGCGTCGGTCAGGCACCACTTCTCGTTGCCCTTGCCGCCCGACCACGGCCAGGTGATGACCTTCGCCCCCTTCCTGCTGCCACCGCCGACGTTCAGGTAGACCAGGCCCGATCCGGTGCTGCCGCCGGTGACCCAGTAGGTGACCGCGCGTCCGCCCTTGCAGTTCACCGCTGCCGTACCCACGGTCGCGGGGCTGTCGGCGGCCGCCGCTGCGGGCGCGGCCAGGGCGGCGCCGAGAAAGGCGGCGGCCGTGCCCAGGATCGAAACGATGCGCGAACCGGACGTGCTCGTCTTCTTCGATGTCATGGAAGCCACCGTAGGGAGGCGCTGTGCGCCGCGAATCCGCCGGCCGTTCGAGGAATCCTGTACAACCGGCGCGGTAGCCGGAGACCACCCCTACCTCCCCCGGTTGACCTCGGTGGGGCAGCAGGTGGACGAGCGGTCGACGGACACCGGCGGGCGCCCCGTACCGCGCGGGCGGCGCCCGGGGTGGGTTCGGCGAGCAGGGCGGCGTCGGCCACGGGGCGTCAGGCGCTGTCGGCGGCACCCGAAAGAATGTCCGGCATGACGCTGCTTCCCGTTACCGTGCCCGCCTCGCTGGTCCGACGCCACGGCCTCGATCCGGAGGCCCACGACTGGGGCATGAAGGCGGAGCACGCGGTGGCGACCCCGGCCGGGGACACCTACGTGCTGAGCATCCTGTGGCGGCACGACCGGTACCCCCGCGACCCGGCGCTGCCCGGCTTCAGCGAGCGGATGATCACCCGCTACGACGCCGACGGGACGCCCGTCGCCACCGCCGTGCTGGAGCAGCACTCGGACGGCCGGGTGGCGACCGTC
Source organism: Kitasatospora sp. NPDC004531 (assembly GCF_053602195.1). Lineage (NCBI taxonomy): Bacteria > Bacillati > Actinomycetota > Actinomycetes > Kitasatosporales > Streptomycetaceae > Kitasatospora > Kitasatospora sp. NPDC004531. The sequence goes on from NZ_JBSGDD010000012.1 coordinate 69,393, forward strand.
GGCTGGGGCAGCGACGCGAACCTGGCGGTGCTCCCGGACGGCTCGCTGGCGGTCAGCACCAGGCCCGGCAGCACCCACCTGGTCTCCCCCGGGCTGGACGAGGTGCGGGCCGGCTGGCCGATGCCCACGGCGGGCATGCTCGTGGACGGCCCGGCGGGCGACCCGTTCGCCGCGTCGGTCGCGGTCACGCCGAACGGGCGGCTGCTGTGCACGACCTCCGAGTACAAGGTCGACAACTGGGCCGGCGCGATCCTCAACCTGGTCGCCGTCACCGAGCCCGGCGACGTGCTCGCCCCCGGCCACAAGCCGCGGCTGCGCGCGATCGCCACCCTGACCTCCCGGACGCCCCGTCAGACCGGCGCCGACGCCCAGCCGCACGTCGTGTTCGGCGACGCGCCGGTGCTGGGGGCCAACCGCCCCTCGCCGTCGTTGGCCGAGGCCCTCACCGAGCTCACCGGCACGCACCGCACCCTGTACGGCTACGACCGGTCGTTCATGACCCGGCCGTCCGCCCTCGGCGACGACCTGTTCGTCGTCCCCGTCTACGGCCACACCTTCCGCTCCGGCAGCCGCGGCCAGGAGTTCAGCTTCACCCTGCTCGACAGCGACGGCGCCGTCCGCGGCCGCCTCGGCGGCCTGCACCTCCACAACGACAGCCCGTTCACCGGCTTCGACTTCACCGTCGCCGCCGACCCGCACCGCGCCCGCGCCTTCCACCTCAACCGCTACGGCCTGTACGCCTGGACCGCCGACGGAGCGCTGCGGGCCCGGGTGTCCACCGCCGACAAGCCGTTCAAACCGCTGGTCCACTTCACCCTGCTCGACTGCACCCCCGCCGGCGAGCTCCTCCTCACCCACCGCAAGCAGCACTTCGTGCTGCGCATCCCCGTCCCCGCCGACCTCGCCGACCTCCCCGCCGCCGTCGAGGCCGCGCTGTCCGGCATCGCCAAGGCCCGCAACGCCGCCAAGAAGCGCCACCAGCCGGTGAACTGGCTCTGGGCGGAGGAGACCTCCACCGTCCACCACCTGTGACGGCTCCCCGGCCATGACCCCGACCCGGTTCATCGTCCGGGCCGCCCCGCGGCCGAGCGCGTGACCGCCCGGTCCCGAAGCCACGCCTCGCGCGCGGCCCAGTGGCGCGCAGGAACCCCGGGTCGGTGCACCGGCCCGGGGTTCCTGCGTGTCCAGGAGCTACACGGTGCCGCAGTCTGGCAGGGAATTGGTGTTCTCGGCGATGTCGAGGTCCCACACGTACCCGGCGCTGTTGGCCCACTGGATGCCGTTGCGGCCCGGACGTTCGATGACCAGGTCCATCCGCTTGCCGTTGTTGTCGTTGACCTTGCAGATGCCCTCCACGTCGTCGCCGGCCCAGGCGACCCCGACGGCCGGGGTGCTCAGACCCTGGCCCGAATAGATCGTGGTGTTGCGGATCGGGGTGACCCTCGGGCCGTAGCTCAGGCAGGAGGGGAAGCCGGCGGTGTTCTGGAAGATGAAGTCGTCCCAGATGTAGCCGGCCGTGTTGGCCCACTGGACACCGTTGCGGCCGGGGCGCTCGATGCCCAGGACCAGGCGCTTGTTGTTGTTGTCGTAGATCTGGCAGATGCCGGCCACGTTGTCGCCGGCCCAGGCCACGCCGACCTGCGGGGTGCTCAGCCCCGGGCCGAAGTACAGCGGGGTGTCGACCAGCGTGTTGATCCGGGTGCCGATGCCCAGGAGGCCGGCCTGGCCCTGCTGCCCCGCCGAGACGGACGACGCCGCGACGGACGTGGCCGAGACGGGCGTCGCCGCGACGGAGACGCCGGCCGCAGCCAGGCAGAGCGCGCCGAGTGCTGTCGCGGTCTTCGTTCTGATCATGAACGTTCCCTCCACTCTCCGGAGTTCGTGACGGTTGACGAGTCGCCGTTCCGTGGTTGAGCGGGGTGCCACGTCGCCGTTCCTCGGCCGGACCGCGCCGGCACGGTGCAGGGGTTCACGCTCGTTCTGCTGACGGCGGCGTGCACGGGGTCGATGATTCTTGCCCGGTTCGCGCCGGAAGGCCCCCGCCGCGCGTGGTCTGCCGCCCGGAGATGCCGTGCCGTGTCGCCCGCCCTCGGCGTCCGGATCCGGTTCCTCGGACCTGCAGTGTGGCGGCGTCCGACCCGGCCGGCCCCGGGGCGACAGGACAGTTGGCGCGGACCCACCCAAAGATGACCTGAACGCGCCAACTACCCGGCCGCACCGACCGACCGGGGACGGCGCGCACACCGGGGGCCTCGCTACCCCTTCGGCGCGTACCGCACCAGCACCACGTCCCCCACCGTCTCCACCCCCAGCAGCCGCATCCGGTGCGTGCTCCCGCCGGGGAACGCCGCCGGGTGCACGAAGCGCGGCGCGGCGGCCTCGCCGACCAGCAGCGGCGCCAGCGCCAGCTGGATCTCGTCGGCGAGGCCCAGCGCCAGGAACTGGGTGTGGATGCGCCCGCCGCCCTCCACCATCAGCCGCTGCACCCCGCGCGCCGCCAGGTCGTCGAGCATGGCCCCGAAGTCGACGTCCGCGCCGAGGGCCACCACCTCCGCCAGGCCGTCCAGCGTCCGCCGCAGCTTCGCCGCCGCGGCGTCGGTGGTGTAGACGACCTTCTCGCCGCCGAAGTGCCAGAACCTCAGCTCCCGGTCGAGGCCGCCGCCCGCCGTGACCGTCACCTTCAACGGGTGCTCCGGCTTCCCGGCCGCCACCCGCCCGGCCCGCCGCTCCGCGCTGTTGACCAGCAGCCGCGGGTCGTCCGTCCGCAGCGTGTTCCCGCCGACCAGGATCGCGTCCGACTCCGCGCGCACCCGGTCGACCCGGTCGAAGTCCTCGGCGTTCGACAGCAGCAGCCGCTGCGGCGAGGTGTCGTCGATGTACCCGTCGACGGAGGTGGCGACGCTCAGCAGGACGTAGGGCCGCTCGGCCATGGTGGCTCCGTTTCTCGCGGACGGGGGCGTCGGGCGGTCTGCGGCGCTCACGCCCGCTGCGCCTGCGCCCACAGCGCGCGGGTCAGCTCCGCCGCGCCGCCCTCGCGGGCCAGCGCGTGGGCGGTGCCGGCCCACAGGTGCATGCCGGAGGTGTCGCCGTGGCGGGCGGCGGCGGCGCGCAGCGGCTGGGTGAGGTGGTGGACCTCGGGGTACGCGGCGGGGGCGTGGGCGTCGTGGCGGTCGGTGAAGGCGTTGCGCAGGGCGCGGGCGGGGCGGCCGGTGAAGGCGCGGGTGACGACGGTGTCGGGGATCTCGACCAGGGCGCGGCGGTGGGCGGGGTTGGCGCCGGATTCGTCGGTGCGCAGGTAGGCGGTGCCGAGTTGGACGGCCGCCGCTCCGGCGCGCAGCGCGGCGGCGATGGCCGGGCCGTCGCCGAGGCCGCCGGCGGCGATCAGCGGGAGCGGGGTCACTTCCCGTACGGCGGCGAGGAGTTGGAGCAGCGGGAGGGTGCCGGGGGTGTCCTCGGCGCGGTGGGTGCCGCGGTGGCCGCCGGCCTCCGGTCCTTGGACGACGAGGGCGTCCAGGCCGAGTGCGGTGGCGGCGCGGGCCTCGTCGGGGGTGGTGACGGTGCCGAGTTGGCGGATGCCGGCGGCGCGGAGTGCGGCGGCCTCGTCGCGGCCGGGCAGGCCGAAGGTGTAGGAGACGTGGGCGACGGGTTCGCGGAGCAGCGCGTCGAGTTTGGCGTCCCAGTCGTCGCGGTCGGCGCGGATCGCGGCGGGCAGTTCGACGCCCCGCTGCTCGGCTTCGGGCCGCAGGTGCTCGCGGTAGGCGGCCACCGCCTCGGGGTCGGAGGGCGGCGCGGGCACGAACAGGTTGACGCCGAAGGGGCGGTCGGTCAGTTCGCGGGTGCGGCGGATCTGTTCGAGCGTGGCGTCCACCGTGCGGTAGCCGGCGGCGAGGAAGCCGAGGCCACCCGCGCTGTTGACGGCGGCGACGAGTTCGGGGGTGGTGGGTCCGCCTGCCATCGGGGCCGCGATCAGCGGCACCTCCCGGTCGAGTGCCATGCCGCGTCCTCGCCTCCGTGTGTGCCGGTCTGCTTCGCCGCCCACCCTATGCGCAGCGGCCGCTGCGGTCGGCGAGGGCCCGGCCGGGGCCGGCGGTGCGGCCGAACGGGCGCAATCGGTCGGCGTGACGGGCGTCACATCCACAGGCGGTCACATCCGGGGGTGCGGCGGGGTCAGTCCTTGCAGAAGCCCACACGAGAAGGAGCCCACCGTGGACGCACGTCTGAACTACTTCGCCAGCCCGCTCGCCGGGAAGATCATCCGCCACCTCAACTCGGTCGGCGCCGCGGTGAGCGGATCCGGGGTGCCGATGGCGACCCAGGAGTTGATGAAGCTGCGGGCCAGCCAGATCAACGGCTGCGGTTTCTGCACCGACATGCACATCAAGGACGCCGTGCACGCGGGCGAGTCCCAGCAGCGGCTGAACCTGGTCGCGGTGTGGCGGGAGGCGACCTGTTTCACCGATGCCGAGCGCGCCGCGCTGGAGCTGACCGAGCAGGGCACCCGGATCGCCGACGCGGCGGGCGGGGTCAGCGACGAGGCCTGGGCGGAGGCCGCCAAGCACTACGACGAGGAGCAGCTGGTGGCGCTGATCGGGGTGATCGCGCTGATCAACACCTACAACCGGATCAATGTGATGGTCCGCCAGCCGGCGGGCGACTACGTGCCGGGGCAGTTCTCCTGACCCGTCGCCGCGCCGTGACGCTCCCCGGCGTCACGGCGCGGGTTCGCAGGGAGGGCGGACCGTCCGATCAGTGGTCGGCCGGCGGCCCGGCGATCGAGGCCAGGTAGGCAGCGTGCTCGTCCAGGGCGGCGACGGCGTGCTCGTCGTCGCGGTCGATCAGCCAGGTCAGGGTGAGGCCGTCCAGGACGCCCAGCCCGTAGCGGGCCAGCACCGCGATCGGCACGCTCCACTCGATCCGGGCCAGGCGCGCCATCGTCTCCAGCGACTCGCGGGTCACGTCGAGGTAGTGGGCGTACTGACGCCGCGCCAGGTCGGCCAGGCCGGGCTGGCGCAGCGCGTACTGGGTGAGTTCGTAGGTCAGCAGGTGCTCGTCGGGGCTCTGCCGGATCCGCTCCCAGTAGGTGTGCAGGCCGGCCCGGACGATCTCGGCGACCGGGGCGCCCTCGACGCCGGCCGCGGCGACGGGGGCGAGGGCGCGGACCATGATCCGCTCGATGACGCTCTGCAGCAGCTCCTCCTTGGAGCGGAAGCAGTAGTGGAACGCCCCGAGCGGCAGCCCGGCCTCCGCGACGACGGCGCGGGTGGTGGCCTTGGCGACGCCGTCGCGGATCATGACCCGGATCGCTGCCTCGATCAGTTGCTCGCGGCGCTCGTCGGCCGAACGGCGGGTCATGCGGACTCCAGGAGGATCGGGGGTGGCGGCTGGGCGGGCACCGGGCACGCTACCTCAGCGGGTCGCGGTCACAGGAAGGCCCGTCCTTCGCCCCGGTAGGTGGGGACTTCGTCGACGACGCGGTCGCCGTCCACCAGGTAGAGCCGGTCGACGCGCTCGCACAGTTCGCCGGCCTTGGCGTGCCGGAACCAGACCCGGTCGCCGAGGCGCAGCCGGTCGGCGGCCGGGCCGGCCAGCGGGGTCTGGACCTCGCCCGCGCCTTCCTGCGGGAGCAGTCGCAGCCCGCCGGGGTGGACGGGTGTCGGCAGCCGGTCCGGCCCGGCGGGGCCGGAGGCGGTCCAGCCGCCGCCGAGGACGGTGACCAGGCCGGGCGCGGGGCGGCGGGCCACGGTGAGCGCGAAGTACGCGGCCGGGGCGGGGTCGAAGGCGCGGTAGTGGTCGAACAGGGTGGGCGCGAACAGGCCGGATCCCGCGCCGAGTTCGGTGACGGCGGCCTCGGCGGCGGTGCTTTCCAGGCTGCCGGTGCCGCCGCCGTTGACGAAGGCGAGGGGCGCCACGTCGAGGACGGCGCGCACCGCCGCGGCCCGGCGTCGGGCCAGCTCGCGGGCGGAGGCGCGCTGCACCAGCCGGACCGCGCCGCGGTGCAGCGGTGTGCCCGGGCGGTCGTCGGCGACTCCGGCGATCTGGCCCTCGTAGGACATCACGCCGGCCAGCCGCAGCCGCGGCCGGGCGACGACCGCGCGGGCCAGTTCGGCGGCCGCGTCGGGCGCGTGCAGCGGGGAGCGGCGCATGCCGAGGTGGAGCCTGCCGCCGAGCAGCCGCAGTGAGGCGTCCAGGTCGAGGCAGATCCGCAGCGGCGGGCTGTGCGGGCCGGTGGCCGCGCAGGCCAGGTCGAGGTGCTCGACGGAGTCGGCCATCAGCACGATCCTGGCCGCCGCCCGTTCGTCGTCGGCGAGTTCGCGCAGTGCGTCGGGGTCGGCGCACGGGTAGCCGACGAGGATGTCGCCGAGCTCCTCGTCGAGGGTCCGGGCCAGCCAGAGCGCCTCGGGCAGGGTGAACGCCAGGACGCCGTGGAAGCCGGGGCGGCGCAGTGTCCGGTCGATCAGCGCCCGGCAGCGCAGGGACTTGCTGGCCAGCCGGATCGGCTTGCCGGCGGCCCGGCGGGTGAGCTGCGCGGCGTTGGCGTCCAGTGCTTCCAGGTCGACGGCGGCGAACGGCGGACGCAGTCCGGCGGTCGCCTGCCGCACTCGTTCGATGGTCATGGGCGGCCCTTCCTTCGGGCGTGCGGGCCTGCGGCGTGCCGAGCCTGCCGGGTGCCGGGAGACCGCCACCCTGACTTGTTCATCTGTCCAAGTCAAGCGTCCAGGTCTCTTGACTTGGACGGGCGTCCGCAGCACGCTTCCGTCCATCAACGAGCCGAGAGGACACCGGAGATGACGCCGGACACCACGCCCGGGTGGCGCAACTGGGCAGGCAACGAGCAGGCGCGGCCGGTGCGGGTGGCGCACCCCCGGGACGCGCAGGAGGTCGCCGCCGCGATCACCGCCGCCGTGCGGGACGGGCACCGGGTCAAGGCCGTCGGCGCCGGGCACTCGTTCAGCCCGGCCGCCGTCGCCCCGGGCGTCCAGCTGCGGATGGACGCCCTGGACCGGCTGGTGTCCGCGGACCGGGCGACCGGCCTGGTGACCGTCGGCGCGGGCATGCCGCTGTGGAAGCTGAACCCGCTGCTGGCCGAGCACGGGCTGGCGATGGAGATCCTCGGCGACATCGACCGGCAGACCGTCTCCGGCGCGATCTCGACCGGCACGCACGGCTCCGGGGTGCGCTTCGGCGGCCTCGCCACCCAGTTGCGCGCGCTCCAACTCGCCCTGGCCGACGGCACTTTGGTCCGCTGCTCGGCGACCGAGCGGCCGGAGCTGTTCGCCGCCGCCCGGGTCGGCCTGGGAGCGCTCGGCGTGATCACCGAGGTGACGCTCCAGTGCGTGCCGCTGTACGCCCTGCACGCCCGGGACAGCGCCGTCCCGGTCGCCGAGGTGCTCGCCGGGCTGCCCGAACTCGCCGAATCCGCCGACCACTTCGAGTTCTTCTGGTTCCCGCACAGCACGACCGCGCTGACCCGCCGCTTCACCCGGCTGCCCGGCGAGACGCCGCTGCGCCCGATCCCCGCGCTCACCCGCCGGCTCGACGCGGCCCTGAACGGCCCCGCCTTCGAGGCGATGTGCCGGATCGGCACCCGCTTCCCGGCCACCGTCCGCCCGATCGCCCGTTTCGCCGCGAAGGCGATGTCCGCCCGCGAGTGGACCGACCTGTCCTACCGGGTCTTCGCCTCGCCGCGCGAAGTCCGCTTCCTGGAAGGCGAGTTCGCCATACCGAGGGAGCACGCCACCGAGGCGCTGCGGGAGATCCACCGCTGGATCGACCGCCACGACGAGCGGGTGTCCTTCCCCCTGGAGGTCCGGTTCGTCGCCGCCGACGACATCTGGCTGTCCACCGCCCACGGACGCGAGAACTGCTACATCGCCTTCCACCAGTACCACCGGATGCCCCACCGCCGGTACTTCGAGGCCTGCGAACGGATCCTCGCCGACTTCGGCGGCCGCCCGCACTGGGGAAAGGTCCACAACCTCGACGCGGCGGCCCTGCGCCCCCGCTACGAGCGCTACGACGACTTCACCGCCCTGCGCGACACCCTCGACCCCACCGGCCTGTTCGCCAACCCCTACCTCGACCGCGTCCTCGGCCTCGCCCCCGACGCCACCCCCACCGCACTCGACTGACCCCGCCGGGCACCGGCGCCGGCGCAGGGCTGTCAGACCCCTGCCCCATGCTCTGCGGCATGAACGAAGACGCCTTCTGGCAGCTCATCGAGGACTGCACGCCCGCGGAGGACGACCCTGACGCCGTGCTCCTCGCAGCCGCCCTGACCGAGCGGCTTGCCCGGTCCCCGCTGTCCCTGGTGATCGGCTTCGCCGAACAGCTGTCCTGGGCGCTCCACCGGCTGGACCGCAAGGAGTACGGCCACGACCTGTCCGACGACGCCTTCCTCTACACCCGCGCCGCGATTGTCGCCGCAGGCCGCACCGTGTTCGACAGCGTCCTGCAGTCCCCCGCGGCCTTCACCCCCTACGCCACGGACCTCATCTGGGCCGAACCGATCCTCTACGCACCGGACGAGGCGTACAGGCGCATCACCGGCGAGGAGTGGGACCGCGACACCCGCTACTCCTACGAGACCCGCTCGAACACGGAAGGCTGGGCCGACTGAGGCGTGCACCGGAGGAGCCCGACCTGCTCGCGGAGTCGCAGGAGAGCACCCGCCCCCTCACCACCCGTCTGCCGCCAGCGCCGCCGCAGCAGCCCGCACCTCGGCCTCCCACGCCGCGAGATCCTCGGGCGTCCACTGCCCGATGCAGCAGTCGCAGTACGGGGCCAGCGCGTCGAACAGCACCGCCTCCGCCCGGCCCTCGCCGCACGACAGCTCCCGGCGCCCCACCGCTTCGGCGAACTCCCCTGTCGTCAAACGCCCCTCCCCCAGCCGAGCGGCCAGCTCGTGCAGCAGCCACCGCTCGCCGTCCACCGCCTCCGGAAACGCCACGCCGAACTCGTCCAGCACCTGCCGCAGCAGCGGCTCCAGGTCGGACGCCGACTCCCGCCGTCCCCGTCCGGCCAGGTCGTACAGCGCCGCCGACTCGTACCCCTCGGCCACCAACTCCGCAGCGGCCATCGGCAGTTCACCGGCGACCAGCTCCCCCGCCCGATACCGCAGCGCGACCACCCGCACCCGTTCCGGCGACAGCACCCCGCTCACCGCCCGTCCGCCGACAGCGCCGCCGCAACGGCCCGCACCTCGGCCTCCCACGCCGCGAGCGACTCCGGCTGCCCGACACCGACCTGCTCGACGAGGCACTGCTCGCAGCAGCCCTCCATCACCGCCCGGCGGAACCTCAACTCCGGCTCACCGTTCGGGATTTCCAGCCCGGCGACAGCCGTCACCAGGTCGGGCAGGCCGATCGCCCCGGCACCGAGGCGGGCGGCGAGTTGGCGCAGCGCCCACCCCGCCGACTCCTCCGACTCCGTTTCCCGCATGCCGAGTTCGTCGAGCGCCCGGTGCCACAGCTGCTCCAACTCGTCGCCCCGCTCCCGACCGCCGCACCCGGCCAGCTCCACCAGCGCCGGCGATTCGTGGCCTTCGGCCAGCAACTCCGCAGCTGCCATGGGCAGTTCACCGGCAGCCACCCACTCGGCCCGATACCGCAGCGCGACCACCCGCACCGGCTCCGCCGACAGCGCGGCCGCAGCGGCCCGCACCTTCGCCTCCCAGCCCGCGAGCACCTCCGACGGGCCCGCGTCGATCAGCTCGGCGACACACCACTGGCAGCAGCCCTCCACCACGACCCGGACGAACAACGCCGCCGCTTCCTCGACCGCGCACTCCAACCCGCCGACAACCGCGACCACTTCGGGCAGTTCGACCGTTCCGGAGACCACCCGCGCGGCAACGTCGCGCAGCACCCAGCGCTCCACCTCGTCCAACTCGGGCTCCACCACGCCGAGTTCGCCGAGCGCCCGGTGCCACAGCTGCTCCAGCTCGTCGCCCCGCTCCCGACCGCCGCACCCGGCAAGCTCCACCAGCGCCGGCGACGTGTCGTACCCGTCGGCCAGCAACTCGGCCGCGGCCGTCGGCAGTTGCTCGGGCCAGATCTGCCCGGCGGCCCGACGCATCACCATCACCCGCAATGTCTCCATGCCGCGCAGCCTGCCAGCGCTGCCGCCGCCCCCACCAGCGGTTTTCCGCGCGAACGGCGGGTCAGGCGTGGCTGGTGTCGATCACGCAGAAGCGGTTCCCCTCGGTGTCGGCGAGGACGACGAAGTCCGGGTCCTCGGGGTAGCGGTCCCAGTCGACGTGCTGCGCGCCGAGCGCCAACAGCCGTTCGATCTCGGCGGCCTGCTCGGCGGCGTCCCGCGCGTACAGGTCCAGGTGGACGCGCGGATGCTCCTGCACGGGCGTCTCACTGAGCCCGAGCGCGACCTGGACGCCCGCTCCCCCGGCGGCCGGCACCAGCACCACCCAGTCCTCCCGCCCCGCCTCCCTGGGCACGTACCCGAGCGCCCCCGTCCAGAACGCCGTCGCCCGCGCCACGTCCGCGACGCCCAACACCACCGACCCCACAGTCACCATGCGCCCGATTCTCGCGCACCGCAGGGCACCGTCAAGCACCGCCCGGGCGGCGGGCGTTGTGGGCGGCGAATGGCAGCATCGTCCGATGAGCACCATCATCGACTTCTTCGCCGCACCGAACGACGCCGCTGCCGGCGAAGCCCAACTCGTGGGCCCGGCAAAGGCGTTCGCCTCCGTCTCGTTCGGCGGGTTCGACCCGGAGGAGGCCGTGGTCGAGTGGGAGGAGCTGTTGACCGGCAACAGCGCGGGCGAGCCCCGCGTCGTCGCCGACCAGGACGACGACGGCGGCTGCTTCGTCTTCGCCCTCCCGCCCCGCCTTACCGCCGCCCTCGCGGACGCCGAACCCGTCGCCCTGCGCTCCGCCGCCACCGCCTGGACCCGACTGCGCGCGGCGGACGGCGAGAGCATCGATGCGGCCGTCGCGACCGCGATCCTGGAGGATCTCGCCGCCCTCGCCACCGGCGCCGGGCAGTTCGGGCACCGCCTCTACTGCCGCGTCGCGTAGCGAACTACCGAGCCGCCTCGTCGTACTCGCCCCGCGCCCGCTCGACCTCGTCGAGGTGCGTCGCGGCCCACTGGGCGAGGTGGACGAACAGCGGGGCCAGGCTGCGGCCGAGTTCGCTGATCTCGTACTCGACGCGCGGCGGCACTTCCGCGTGGTACGTCCGCACGAGCATGCCGTCGCGTTCCAACTGCCGCAGCCGCTGCGTCAGGACCTTCGCCGTGATGCCGCCGATCCGCCGTTCCAGTTCGACGAAGCGCTGCCGGCCGTGCGTGTGCAGGGTCCACAGGATCGGCGTGGTCCACCGGCTGAACACGATGTCCACCACCGCGCTGGTGGGGCAGGCGAGTTCGGGGTCGGTCGCGGCGGCCGACGCCCAGTCGGTCTCGGTGGCCACACGCACTCCACGGGTAGTCGCTTTCCTCTAGGTACCTACTGTATCGGCCTTGTTAGCGTCCTCCTGCGGCCCGGCGAGGAACCCCGGGCGAGGCATCAACCACACCGCAACCAACGGGAGTTGACATGATCGTAGTGACGGGCGCGACCGGCAACGTGGGCGGTTCGCTGGTGCGGACCCTGGCGGCGGCCGGCGCGCCGACCACCGCCACGTCCCGGCACCTGACGGCAGCCGACGTCCCCGACCAAGTGGCCCACCACCGCACGGACTTGGCCGATCCGACAACGCTCCGGACGGTGTTCGACGGTGCCGACGCGCTGTTCCTGCAGAACGGCGGCCCGAGCGCCCACCTGCTGGACCCGCACGCGATCCTGGGCGTCGCAAAGGCCGCCGGGATCACCCGCGTCGTCCTGCTGTCCTCGCTCGGCGTGGTGACCCGGCCCGACTCGCAGTCGCACGGGGTGATCGGCCTGGCCTTCGAGGACGCCGTACGGCAGTCGGGCCTGGCGTGGACGATCCTGCGCCCGGGCGCCTTCCACTCCAACGCGTACGCCTGGGCCGAGTCGGTCCGCACCACCCGCACCGTCGCCGCGCCGTTCGCCGACGTCGCCCTGCCGTCCGTGGACCCGGACGACATCGCCGAGGTGGCCGCCCTCGCACTCGGCACGGGCAGCGCCGACCACGCCGGCCGGACCTATCGGCTGACCGGCCCGGCCGCTGTCACGCCCCGCCGGCAGGCGGCCGACCTCGCCGAGGCCCTCGGCGAGCCCGTCCGGTTCGTCGAGCTGACCCGGGACGAGGCGCGGACACACCTGCTCCGACTCATGCCGGAGCCCGTCGCGGAGACCACCCTGAGCATCCTCGGCGAGCCCACCCCGGCCGAACAGCACGTCAGCCCGGACGTCGAACACCTGCTCGGCCGCGCCCCGCGCACCTTCGCCGACTGGGCCCGGCCCCACCTCGCCGCATTCCGGTAGGCGCCGGGCACCGCACACCCGCCACCGCACGCCCGCCACCGCTCACCCGGCGGCGCTCACCCTGCGGCGCGGATCAGCCCCGCCGCCAGTCCCGCCGCCACGGCCGAGGTGCGCGAATCGACGCCGAGCTTGTCGTAGATGTGCACCAGGTGCGTCTTGACGGTGGCTTCGCTGATGAACAGCCGCTTGGAGATCTGCCGGTTGGGGAGCCCCTCGGCGAGCAGTTGCAGGATCTCCGCCTCGCGCGGCGACAGCGTGGGACGGCCCGCCCGCACCCGGCCGAGCAGGCGGGCGGCGACCGGCGGGGCGAGCACCGTCTCGCCGCGGGCGGTGGCGTGGATCGCTGCCGCGAGGTCCTCCGGCGGGGCGTCCTTGAGCAGGTAGCCGGTGGCCCCGGCCTCGACGGCGGCGAGGATGTCGGCGTCGGTGGAGTAGGTGGTGAGGACCAGCACGGCCGGCGGGTCGGGCAGCGCGGTGACCCGCCGGGTGGCCTCGACCCCGTGCATGCCCGTGCCCATCTGCAGGTCCATCAGCACCACGTGCGGCCGCTGTCCGGCCGGCAGCGCGGCCAGCAGGTCGAGCGCGGCGGCCCCGTCCGCGGCCTCGCCGACGGCGGTCACGTCCGGCAGGTCGTCGACCATCGCCCGCAGCCCGCGCCGCACCACCGGGTGGTCGTCCACCACCAGCACCCGGATCACCGCCGCACCCCCACCAGCCGCAGCCCGACCCGCAGCGCACCACCGGAACCGCCACCGGCCCCACCGCCCGGCCGCCTCCGATCCCCCTCCTCCACCGACGCCGAACCCGACGCCGACCCCGAAGCCGACCCCGAAGCCGCCTCCACCGCCGATGGGGCCGATGGGACCGAGGCCGGCGGTTCGATCGCCCGCAGCGGCAGCGTCGCGGCGACGGCCGTCCCCTCCCCCGGGGTGGACTCGACGGTCAGCGTGCCGCCGAGCGCGGCGATGCGCTCGTGCATGCCGTGCAGCCCGAACGAGCCGGGCGCGGGCGCGGTGGCCGGGTCGAACCCGGTGCCGTCGTCGTAGACGTCCAGGGTGACGGCGTCGTCGAGGTAGGAGAGGGTGACGGCCACGTGCTGGGCGGCGGCGTGCCGGACGGCGTTGGCGAGGGCCTCCTGGGTGAGGCGCAGCAGGGCGACCTCGGCCTCGACGGGCAGCGGGTAGGGCTCGCCGTCGAGGTGGAAGGCGGCGTCGGCGCCGTCGGTGAGGCGGCGCAGCGCGTCGGCGAGGGTGGTGTCGTCGAGCGCGGGCGGGGTGAGGGCGTGGACGAAGCGGCGGGCCTCGGCGAGGTTCGCGGACGCCAGTTGTTCGATCTCGCGCAGGATCGGGCCGGTGTCGGCGGGCGGGGAGGCGTCCGGGGGGCCGCCGGCTTCGCGGGCGAGCAGCACGATGCCGGACAGGCCCTGGGCGAGGGTGTCGTGGATCTCCCGGGCCAGGCGCTGGCGTTCGGCGAGCCGGCCGGCCTCACGCTGGCTGGCGGCGAGTTCGCCGCGGGTGCGGACCAGGTCGTCGATGAGCTGCTGCCGGGCGCGGCTCTCCCGGTAGAGGGCGGCGTAGCCGTAGGCGGTGAGCAGGGCGACGACCGCGCCGGCGAGCGGGCCGAGCACCTTGGCGGTGGTGAGGCCGCCGGGGGTGGTGGCCTGGGCGGCGATGACGGCGGCGGTCAGCGCGGCGACGGCGGGCAGCGACCAGCGCGGCGGCAGGACGTGCAGGCAGATGAAGTACAGCGGGAACGCGAGGTAGCTGAACTCGGGGTGGTGCAGGGTGAGTTCGATCCACAGCAGGGCGACCGCGAGCAGCCAGGCGCTGCCCAGGGCGCGTGATTCCCGTACCTGCCGCAGGACGCCGCCGGCGGCGTACGCGGCGGCGAGTGCCCCGGCGCAGGCCCAGCCGGCCGCGTCGAGTGCGCCGTCGGCGGCGGCGCGGATCAGGAGCACGGCGAGCAGCGTGAAGAACAGGCCGTGCACGGCGAGGTTGGCCAGGCGCAGCGCGGGCGTCGGGCCGACGGGCGAGCGGTGCGGTGGGGGCTGCGGCCGGGGCGGCTGGGGCGGTTCGGTACGGGGCACGCTGCCCGAGGGTACGGGGCGCGGGCGGCGGGTCGGAGCGGCACGGCATCAACCGTTCGATGGATTTTCGGGTGCACCGCTCGGACGGTGCACAGTCCGTCGTTCCCCTGATGGCAGGGCGGGCGGAAACCGGGAGGGTGGAGTGGTCTCGTCCGCTGTCCGTCGGAAGGTTTCCCGTGTTCGTCGCTTTGCGTGACATCCGTTTCGCCCGTGGGCGGTTCGCCCTGATGGGTGCGGTGGTCACTCTGATCACGACCCTGGTGGTGTTCCTCTACGGGTTGACCGGCGGGCTGGCCTCGGCCGCGTCCTCGGCGGTGGCCGAACTCCCGGTGGACGGCGTGGTGTTCGGCGCGCCGGCGGGCGGGGAGCCGGAGGTGTCGTTCGCGTCCAGCACGGTGTCGTCGGCGCAGCAGGAGCGGGTCGCGGCCGCGCCGGGCGTCGGTGCGGTGCATCCGCTGGGCGTGGCGATGACGCGGTTGACGGCGCCGGACGGCGCGGCCTCGGTGAGCGTGCTGGGCACCGACGCGGCGCTGCTGCCGCCGCTGTCGGCGGGCGCGGCCCCGAAGGACGGCGAGGTGGCGGTGGGCTCGGACACCGCCTCCGCGCACCATCTCTCCCCGGGCAGCCAAGTGACGTTGGGCGCGCAGAAGTTGACGGTCAGCGCGGTCACCGCGGAGCGTTCCCTGTCGCACGCCCCGACGGTGTGGACCACGCCGGGGACGTGGCAGCAGGTCTCCGGCCAGAAGCAGCCGACGGCGCTGGCGGTGCGCGGCACCCCGCACGACCTGCCGGCCGATCTGACGGCGGTCTCCCGGGGCGACGCGCTGGCGGGCATCAACGGGTACGCGGCCGAGCAGGGCAGCCTGCAGCTGATCCAGGGCTTCCTGTTCGCGGTCAGCGCCTTGGTGGTGGGCGCGTTCTTCACGGTGTGGACGGTGCAGCGCCGCCCCGACATCGCGGTGCTGAAGGCGGTCGGCGCCTCCAGCGGCTACCTGGTGCGCGATGCGCTCGCCCAGGCCGCGGCGGTGCTGCTGGCGGGTTCGCTGCTCGGCGGCGCGGTGGGTGCGGCCGGCGGGGCGTTCGCCTCGGCGTCGGTGCCGTTCGACGTGGGCGTGGCGACGGTCGCGGTGCCGGTCGGCGCGATGGTGCTGCTGGGGCTGCTGGGTGCGGCGCTGGCGGTGCGCCGGATCACCGCCGTGGATCCGCTCGCCGCCCTCGGCGCCAACCGCTGACCCGCCACGACCTCCGAAAGGCCCTCGCCATGACCACCACCACCGCCGTCCGCACCGGTCTCGCCCTGCGCGACGTCACCCTCACCTACCCTGACGGCGAGAGCCGCCTCACCGCCCTCGACTCCGTCGAACTGACCGTCGCGCCGGGCGAGTTCACGGCCGTCGCGGGCCCGTCCGGCTCCGGCAAGTCGAGCCTGCTGGCCGTCGCGGCGACGCTGCTGCGCCCCGACAGCGGCCAGGTCCTCATCGACGGGGTGGACGCGGGCGCGCTCGGCGAGCGGGAGCGGACGGCGCTGCGCCGCGACCGCCTGGGCATCGTCTTCCAGCAGTCGAACCTGCTGGCCTCGCTCACCGCCGTCGAACAGCTCCTGGTGCTGGAGTCGGTACGCGGCCGCCGCCCGGCCAAGTCCCGCCGCCGCGCCGAGGAGTTGCTCGACTCGGTGGGCCTGTCCGGCCCCAAGCAGCAGCGCCGCCCGCACCAGCTGTCCGGCGGCGAGCGCCAGCGGGTGAACATCGCCCGCGCCCTGTTCGGCGAGCCGTCCGTACTGCTGGTCGACGAGCCGACCTCCGCGCTCGACCACGAGCGCGGCGCGCAGGTCGTGGCCCTGCTCGCCGACATCACCCGCACCCACCGCACCGCCACCGTCATGGTCACCCACGACCGCGACCTGCTCACCCGCGCCGACCACGTCCTCGTCATGCAGGACGGCCGCCTGACGGCGCAGTAGGCCGCCGGTCAGTCCTTCTGCTCGTCGGCCTGCGCGATCGCGATCAGCTCCTCGGTGCGCCAGGCGAGGCGGCCCGTGCGGAGGTCGGCGAGGACGGACTCCAGCCAGTCGCCCTCGGCCGCGGCGAGGGCGCGGGCGTACTCGTTCTCCAGCAGCGCGACCCGGGGGACGCCGAACGCCGCGCTGTCGGCGAGCACGCGCTGCTGGGCGTCCTGGCCGGCCCGCACCTCGGCGAGGCGGGCGGTGAGGGCCTGTTCGATCTCCTCCGGTGCGAGCAGCATCAGGTTGGCGAGGGCCGCCGGGAACTCGGGGAACTCCGGCCGGGGCCGGCGCAGCATCTCCAGCAGCCAGCCGCGGGTGGTCGCGCGCCCGGCGTCGGTGATCTCGTAGACGGTGCGCTCCGGGTACTGCTGGTCGCGCCCGGTCTCGCGGACGGCGATCAGCCCGGCCGCCAGCAGCCGGTCGATCGCCCGGTAGAGGCTGGTGCGCTGGCCGACGTTGACCACCTGGTCCTTGCCCCACTCCTTGAGCAGCCGCTGCATCCCGTACGGGTGCAGCGGCTTGAAGTGCAGCAGGGACAGCACGGTGAGCTGGACCGGCGAGCTCCTGGGGGCGCTACTCATGATCCGGATACTACTCCCGACGTCACTAGTTGCACTGGCACTAGTTGCAGTGCAACCATTGGCGTGCCGACAGGAAGTCGGCCCCGCAGAAGGGGGTCATCCGCCATGAGCACCGCCACCCGCACCGCCACCGAACGCATCCACGTCGACCACGCCACCGCCGAGCGCCTGGGCCACTGGACCACCGCCGACCGCGTCGAGCTCACGGCCCGCAGCGGATCGGTCCTCCTGTGACCTGCGCTCCCCCGCCCTGCTCGCCGACCTGGAGGTCCGCGTCGACCTGCGGCGCGCCGTGGTGAAGCTGCTGGTGCCCGAGGGCGCCGTCGTCGACCACCGGGACGTCGCCCGCCCCGCCCGCGGCCGGGTGAAGGACGCCCAGGGGCCCGCCGGCACTCCCGCCGGCCCCCGGATCCGGCTGGTCGGCACCGTCGGCGCCGGCGAGGTGCGCGTGCGGCGCGGCGGCGTCGCCGTCCTCTCCGCGATGTGCTCCCGCGCGTACCTGGCGGACGTCCGCCGGGCCCACCGCACCGGCGCCGCGACCACCGTCGACGACCCGGCCCGGGTCCGAGCCCGAAGGAGCACGGAGATGGCAGCGAAGATCAAGAACGCCCTGGTCGTCGGCGGCGGCGTGGCCGGCCCGGTCACCGCGATGGCGCTGCGGCAGGCGGGCATCGAGGCCACCGTGTACGAGGCCCACCGGGGCACCGCCGAGGGCGTCGGCGCCGCGCTCGGCCTGGCGCCCAACGGCCTCGCCGCACTGGACGCGATCGGCGCCGGCGACCTGGTCCGGCGGCTCGGCGACCCGATGAACTCGATCGTGCTGCAGAGCTGGACCGGCCGCCGGCTCGCCGAGATCGGCAGCCCCGACACGCTGGAGCCCACCCGGCTGGTCATGCGCAGCGACCTCTACCGGGCGCTGTACGCCGAGGCCCACCGCCGGGGCGTCCGGATCGAGCACGGCAAGCGGCTGACGGGGGTCGAGGAGGACGCGGACGCCGTCACCGCCCGGTTCGCCGACGGCACCACCGCCACCGGCGAGCTGCTGATCGGCGCCGACGGCATCCGTTCCACCGTCCGCACCCTGATCGACCCGGCCGCTCCCCGGCCGCGCTACGCCGGGCTGCAGGGCTTCGGCGCCGTCGGCACCGAGGCCGGCCTGGTGCCGGACACCGGCGGGACGATGGTGATGACCTTCGGCAAGCGGGCCTTCTTCGGGCTCCAGGTGATCGGCGGCAACGCCGTCTGGTTCGTCAACCTGCCGCACCCCGAGCCCCTGACGCTCGCCGAGGCGGTCGACCGTGGAGCCGAACGGTGGCTTGAGGTACTGGCCGAGGCCTGCGCCGACGACCGCACCCCGGCGCTGGAGCTGATCCGCCGCACCGACCCGGCCGAGTTGCTGATCACCGGCCCGATGGAGAACATGCCCCGGGTGCCGCACTGGAGCCGCGGCCGGCTGGTGCTGACCGGCGACGCGGCCCACGCCCCGTCCTCCAGCTCCGGCCAGGGCGCCTCGCTGGCGGTCGAGAGCGCGGTCGAACTCGCCCGCTGCCTGCGCGACCTGCCCCTGCCGGCGGCCCTCGCCCGGTTCGAGGAGCTCCGCCGCCCCCGCGTCGAACAGATCATCAAGCAGGCCGAACGCACCAACAGCAGCAAGGCGGCCGGCCCCGTCGGCCGGGTGCTGCGCGACGCCCTGCTGCCGGTCGCCATGAAGCTGACGAACCAGGAGAAACTCTCCCGCCCGCTGCACCACCGCATCGACTGGCCCGCCCCGGCCGCCTGACCCCCACCCGGCAGCGGCCTCACCGCACCCCGGCCGCCTGCCCCCACCCGGCGGCCGCCTCACCGCACCCCGTCCTCCCACCGCACCCCGAGCAGCTCGCGCAGCGCCCGCTCCCCCGTCGCCGTCACCCGCACCGCCCGGCTGTCCGGCCGCCGCTCGACCCAGCCCTGCGCCACCGCGTGCGCGCACAGCGCCGCCCCGACCGCGCCGGCCAGGTGCGGGCGGCGTTCGGTGAAGTCCAGGCAGGCCCGGACGGCGGCGCGGCGGCCGGGAGCGACGGCGACCCGGGCGGCTGCCAGCCAGTCGGCGCCGGCGGGGGTGAGGGCGAGGCCGTGGCGGTCGTCGAGCAGCCCGCGGGCCGTCATCGCCTCGGTGACGGTGACGCCGAGCACCCCGGCGAGGTGGTCGTAGCAGGTCCGGGCCCGGGCCAGCTCGCCGTCCCGCCGCACGGCCCGCAGCGAGCTCGCCGTCTCGCGCGGCCCGCCGCCGAACTGCGCCAGCACCTCGACCAGTTCGGCGGCGGCGGGCCCGGCGAGCCGCACGTAGCGGTGGCGGCCCTGGCGTTCCTCGGCGAGCAGCCCGGCGGCGACCAGGCGGTGGAGGTGGCCGGTGGCGGTGGGGGCGGCGACCCGCGCGTGCCGGGCGAGCTCACCGGCCGTCCAGGCCCGGCCGTCCAGCAGGGCCAGGCAGATCGCGGCCCTGGTCGGGTCGGCGAGCAGGGCGGCGGTGGCGGCGAGCCGGCGGGCGCTGAGCGGGGTGTCCACCCGACCATGGTGCCGCGCGGACGTTTCGGCGCGCACCGAAGCGTCCCCGCCCTACCGTCGCCCCCATGAACGACGACCGCACCACCCACCGCACCATCGAGCCGCACGTCCTGTACTTCGGCACCCCGGTGGTCCTGCTGAGCACGATCGACGCCGTCGGCGCGGTCAACCTCGCGCCGATCTCCTCCGCCTGGGCCCTGGACCGCACGGTGGTGCTCGGCCTCGGCCCGGACGGCCGGACCGCCCGCAACCTCGCCGCCCGCCCCGAGCTGGTGGTCAACGTCCCCGGCCCGTCGCTGTGGCGGCAGGTCGAGCGCCTCGGCGCCACCACCGGCCGCCCGGACGCGCCGCACTTCGTCCGCGACAAGTTCGCCCACGCCGGCCTGACGGCGCAGCGCGCGGAGCTGGTCGCGCCGCCCCGGGTCGCCGAGTGCCCGCTCCAGCTGGAGGCCCGGGTCGCGGACCTGCGGCCGGACGCCACGGGCGAGTTCCTGCTCGTCGAGGTGCACGTGCTGCGGGTGCACGCGGCCGGGGCGATCACCGTGCCCGGCACCGACTACGTGGAGCCGGCCGCGTGGAGCCCGCTGGTCTACAACTTCCGCCACTACTTCGGGCTGGGCCCGGAACTCGGCCACTCCGCCCGCAGCCGCACGCCCCGCCTCCCCGCACAGCCCGCACAGCCCGTGCAGCCCGTGCAGCCCGCGCAGCCCGTCGGCGGGTAGTCCGTCAGCGACCGGCCGGGCCCTCGCCGACCGCCCACAGGTGTCGGATGTGGCCGAGGTGGCGGGTCATGCACTCCTCGGCGGCCTTGGCGTCGCCGGTGAGCAGCACGTCCAGCAGTTCCAGGTGCTCCTCGGCGGAGGAGACCAGCTCGCCGCGCTGGTCGAGCCGGTTGAGGCCGTACAGGCGGGAGCGCTTGCGCAGGTCGCCGACGGTCTCGACCAGGCGGGCGTTGCCGGCCAGGGCCAGCAGGTCGAGGTGGAACTTCCGGTCGGCCTCCAGGTAGCCGATCAGGTCGTGCTTGCGGGCGGCCGCGACGATCGCCTCGGCCTGCGGGCGCAGCGCCTCCAGCTGCTCGGCGGTGGCGGTGCGGGCGACCCGGCCCACGGTCGGGACCTCGATCAGGGCGCGGATCTCGGTGAACTCGTCGAGGTCGCGCTCGCTGAGTTCGGTGACCCGGAAGCCCTTGTTGCGGACGGCCTCGACCAGGCCCTCGCGGGCCAGGTCGAGCATCGCCTCGCGGACGGGGGTGGCGGAGACCCCGAAGTCGGCGGCCAGCGCGGGCGCCGAGTAGACCACGCCGGGGCGCAGTTCGCCGGAGATCAGGGCCGCGCGCAGGGCGTGGGCGACCTGGTCGCGCAGCCGCTCCTGGACGGAGATGAGGTTGCGGGGCTTCAGGTCGGACATGGCGTTCCTCCGGGGTTTCAACAGAGCCCCATTGTACAATGTCACGTTGCGTAGAGTGAACGGGTCGATCCGCTTCCACTCGGCCCCGCGAGCTCGTACTGCGCCGCCGCCACCGCCAGATCCTGCCAGGCCATGCCGACGCTCTTGAAGAACCTCGGCCGATCATGACGGACAACTGCCGTCCCGGTCACCAGTTCTGACAGATTCGCCATCCGGTCCTCCGCCGCCCCGGCCATCAGCAGGTCCCCGGCCTCCCGCCGGGCCACCTCCCGCGCCTCCACGAACAGCCCGGCGCGGTCCACCAGTCGGGCGTCCACCTCGCGGGCGTCGGGCTCGTGCGAGCCGACCGCCGCGACCACCGCGCCGTCCGGCACCAGCGCCCCGTCGAACAGCGGGGTGCGGGCCGTGGTGCAGCACACCACGACGTCCGCCGCCGCCACCGCCGAGGGGCCGCCGAGGGACGCCTCAAGGCCCAACTCGCCTGCGTACCGCACCAGTTCGGCCGCCGGTCCGGGGCGGCGCGCCACCACCGTCACCCGTTCCAGCGGCAGCACCGCATGCGCCGCCGCGACGTGCCCGAACGCCTGCGGCCCGGCGCCGAACACCACCAGGTGCGCGGCTCGCGGCCCCGCCAGCGCGCGCAGCGCGAGCGCCGTCACGGCGGGCGTGCGCAACGCGGTGAGCGCCGCCCCGTCCAGCAGCGCCAGCGGTTGCAGCGTCGGCCCGTCCAGCAGCAGGTAGCTGCCGGTGATCCGGGGCAGCCCGGCCGCCGGGTTGGCGGGCGCGACCCCGGCGATCTTCACGCCCGCGTAGGCGCCGGCGGCGGCGGGCATCAGCAGCAGCTCCCCCGCCGGCACCGGGACGGCGGACCGCGGCGGGCAGCTCTCCACGTCCAGCCCGGCCAGCAGCGTCCGCTCCAGCGCGTCGACGGCCGCCAGGTGGTCGAGCGTCAACTCCAGCGCCGCGGTCACAGCAGGAACCCCGCGCCCAGCGTGTCGTCCCCGTCCAGCACGAACCGGTGCTCGCCGGTCCGGTGCGCCGCGCCGGTGACCTCGGTGACCACGCCGCCCGGCCCGTGCTCGCGGACCCGCCCGGTGAACACCGTGCCGATGACCGAGTCGTGCCGCAGCACCCGCTCCGGCCCGAGCACCCCGTCCTGCGCGAGCAGCGCCAGCCGCGCGGACGTCCCCGACCCGCACGGCGAGCGGTCGATCTGCCCGTCCGCGAACACCGTCACGTTCCGCTGGTGCGGCCCCGACGGCAGATCGGGCAGCTCGTCGTACAGGATGACGCCGTAGACGCCGTCCCGGTGCTGCGCCAGCGCCGGATGCCCCTCCAGCGCGGCCCTGATCTCCCGCCCGGCGGCGGTCAGCCCGGCCAGCTGCTCCGGGACGACCGACAGGCCGACCGCGGCCGCCGGCAGCGAGGCGTACACCGCCCCCGAGTGCGCCAGGTCCACCGTCAACACCCCACGGGAGGTGGCGAGTTCCACCTTCCGGGCGAGCACCTCGGTCGGCACGTTGCGGAACGTCACGGCCGTGGTCCGGCCGCCCCGCCGGTGCACCCGCGCGCTCACCCGGCCCGACGGCACGTCGATCCGCACCAGCGCCGTCCCGTCGTCCGGCGCCGCCACCCGGCCGCTGTCCACCGCCCACGCGCCGAGCGCCATCGTCCCGTGCCCGCAGGCCGTCGAGTACCCGTCCTTGTGCCAGAACAGCACCCCGAAGTCCGCCTCCCCGTCGTCCGCCGGCACGACGAACCCGCCGTACATCCCGGCGTGCCCGCGCGGCTCCCGGCTCAGCAGCCGCCGCACGTCGTCCAGCGCGCTGCGCCGCGGCGAGGTCGCCGTCCCGCCCGCCCCGATGGCGATCGCCCGCCGCTCGGCGACGGTGTCGCCCGGCACGGGCGGCAGGCCCCCGGTGACGATCCGGAAGGGCTCACCGGCGGTGTGATAGTCGGTGGTGGTGATGTTCATCAATACTCCACGGCGGTACGCACGCTGACAGTGGACAGATAGAACGGACGGACGGACAGACGCCGCACGGGACACGGGCCCCCGCACCCGCGCCCCGAAAAGCGCCGCCTCAGTACTCCGCGGCCGGCAGCACGCTCACCGTCCGCGACGCCGTGTAGAAGTCCAGCACCGCCTGCCCCTGCTCGCGCGCCCCGTACGACGCGGCCTTCGCCCCGCCGAACGGCAGGTGGTAGTCCACCCCGCTGGACGGCGCGTTGACCCGCACCATCCCGGCGTCCAGCCGGTCCGCGGCGGCCAGCGCCACGTCCAGGCTGCGCGAGTGCACCGAGGTCGACAGGCTGTGCCGGGTGGCGTTCGCCAGCGCGATCGCCTCCTCCAGGTCGGCGGCCCGCAGCAGCACCGCCACCGGCCCGAAGAACTCCTCGGTGGCCAGCGGGTGTTCGCCCGGCACCTCGGCGAGCAGCGTCGGCTCCAGGTACCAGCCGGGCCGCTCCTCGTCCCGCCGGCCGCCGGCCAGCACCGTCGCCCCGGCGGCCCGCGCGCCGTCGATCGCGTCGGTCAGCCGCTCCAGCGCCTGCCGGTTGATCACCGGCCCGCACACCGTGCCGGCCAGCGCCGGTTCGGCGGGCGCCAGCTCGCCCAGCGCCTTCACCAGCGCCTCGGCCAGCGGCTCGTACGCGTCGCCCACCGCGATCACCCGGCTGGTCGCCGTGCACTTCTGCCCCGCGTAGCCGGCGATCGCCGACGCCAGGTGCGCGGCCGCCTGCGCGATGTCCGCGTCCGGCAGCACCAGCGCCGCGTTCAGGCCGCCCATCTCGGCCTGCACGGGCACGCCCCGCCCGGCCGCCGCCGCGACCACCTGCCGCCCGACGCCGGTGGAGCCGGTGAACGAGACCAGGTCCGTCCCCCCGACCAGCGCCGCCCCTTCCTCCCCGCCGCCGGGGACGACCGTCAGCACCCCGTCCGGCAGCCCGGCCAGCTCCGCCAGGCGCAGCGCGCACGCCGTCGCCTCGGGCGCGGGCTTGAGCACCACCGTGTTGCCGACGGCGAGCGCCGGCGCGGCCTTCCAGGTGGGGATCGCCAGCGGGAAGTTCCACGGCGTCACCAGCCCGGCGACGCCGTACGGCCGGCGGCGCGTCAGCAGCAGGCCCTGCCCGGCGGCCGGCTCGTGCACCTCGCCGGACGCGGCGAACGGCGCCTGCGCGTAGTAGCGCCAGATCGCGACCGTCCGCGCCACCTCGCCGCGCGCCTCCGCGACGGGCTTGCCGACCTCCCGCACCGTCAGCGCGACGAGCTCCTCGGCCGCGGCCTCCACGGCCGCCGCGGCCCGCCCGAGCGCCGCCGACCGCCCGGCCGCGCCGAGCGCCCACCACTGCCGTTGCGCGACCCGCGCCCGCGCGATCGCCTCCTCGACTCCGGCCGCCCCCACGGCGGTTGCCGAGACGACCAGGTCGGCGGGGTCGGCGGGGTTGTACGAGTCGATGGTGCTCACGATCACAAAGCCTTTCGTCGGGGAGGAACAGCTAGAGCAGGAACCCGGCCGGGAACGGGTCCGTCGGGTCGAGGAAGTACTGCGCCGTCCCGGTCAGCCAGGCCCGCCCGGTGACGGTCGGCACGACGGCGGGCCGGCCGGCCACGGTGGTCTCCTCCACCAGGCGGCCCACGAACGTCGTACCCAGGAACGAGTCGTTGCGGAAGTCCGCCCCGAGTCCGAGTTCGCCGCGCGCGTGCAGCTGCGCCATCCGCGCCGAGGTCCCCGTCCCGCAGGGCGAGCGGTCGAACCAGCCGGGGTGGATGGCCATCGCGTGCCGCGAGTGGGCGGCGTCCGAGCCGGGGGCGAGCAGTTGGACGTGGTGGCAGCCGTGGATGGTCGGGTCCTCGGGGTGGACGGGGCGGTGCTCCTCGGAGCCGTTGATCGCGTCCATCATGGCGAGCCCGGCGGCCAGGATCTCGTCCTTGCGCTCCCGTTCGAACGGCAGCCCGAACTGCTCCAGCGGCAGGATCGCGTAGAAGTTGCCGCCGTACGCCAGGTCGTACGTCACCGTCCCGTACCCGGGCACGTCGAGCTTGCGGTCCAGCGCCACCGAGAACGAGGCGACGTTGCGGATGGTGACGCCGACGGCCGCCCCGTCGCGCACCTGGACCTCGGCGACGACCAGCCCGGCGGGCGTGTCGAGCCGCACCGTGGTGACGGGCTCCACCACCGGCACCATCCCGGTCTCGACCAGCACGGTGGCGACGCCGATCGTGCCGTGCCCGCACATCGGCAGCAGCCCCGACACCTCGATGTACAGCACGCCGAAGTCGGCGTCCGGCCGGGTCGGCGGCTGCAGGATCGCGCCGCTCATCGCAGCGTGCCCGCGCGGCTCGTACATCAGCAGGGTGCGGAAGTGGTCCAGGTGCTGCTGGAAGTGGGCGCGCCGCTCGGCCATGGTGGCGCCGGGAATCGTGCCGAAGCCGCCGGTGATCACCCGGGTGGGCATGCCCTCGGTGTGCGAGTCGACGGCGTGGAAGACGTGACGGGTCCGCATCGCGGTGTTCCCTCCTGACGGCTGGTGGCCGGCCCGGGCCTCGCAAACCCCCGAGGCCCGGGCCGGAGCTTGGACGGGGCGTCCCTACTTGTGGCCCTCGGCGAGCGCCTTTTCGGTGGCGGCCCGCACCGCCGCGTCGATCTCCGGGCGCAGCGGCAGCCGGGGCGCGCGGGTGGGTCCGCCGGTGCGGCCGGCCAGGTCCATGGAGAGCTTGATGGCCTGGACGAACTCGGTCTTGGAGTCCCAGCGCAGCAGCGGGTGCAGCGACTTGTAGAGCGGCAGCGCGGTGGCCAGGTCGCCGGCCACGGCGGCGTGGTACAGCTCGGCGCTGGTGGCGGGCAGCGCGTTGGGGTAGCCGGCGATCCAGCCGACGGCGCCCGCGATCGCGAGTTCCAGCAGGACGTCGTCGGCGCCGATCAGCAGGTCGAGCCCGGGGGCGAGTTCGGCGATCTCGTAGGCGCGCCGCACGTCGCCGGAGAACTCCTTGACGGCGACGATGTGCCCGGCCGCGTGCAGCTCGGCGAGCAGCGCGGGGACGAGGTCGACCTTGGTGTCGATCGGGTTGTTGTAGGCGACGATCGGCACGCCGGCGGCGGCGACCTCGGCGTAGTGGGCGCGGACGGCGTCGTGGTCGGCGCGGTAGGCGTTGGGCGGCAGCAGCAGCACGGAGCCGGCGCCGGCCTCGGCGGCCTGCTCGGCCCAGCGGCGGGATTCGGCGCTGCCGTAGGCGGCGACGCCGGGCATCACGCGCGAGCCCTCGCCGGCGGCCTCGACGGCGGTGGTGACGACCTTGGCGCGCTCCTCGGGGGTGAGGGTCTGGTACTCGCCGAGCGAGCCGTTGGGGACGACGCCGTCGCAGCCGTTGTCGATCAGCCAGCGGACGTGCTCGGCGTAGGCGTCGTAGTCGACGCTGCCGTTCTCGCGGAACGGCAGGGTGGTGGCGACCATGATGCCGCGCCAGGGGCGGGCGGGGTCGTGGGCGGTGCGCGTCACGGGAATCTCCCTCGATATGATGTGTGACATTTTACAAATCCTCGACGGTGGCGCAAGACCCCGCCGAGCCGTTCGCAAGAAGCTTCGACGGCCCGCGCTACTCGGCCAGTTCGGCCAGCGGCACCGGGCACGACAGCGGCCGGCTGTCCGGCCGTCCGACCGGCCCGCCGGACAGGCAGGCCACCGCGGGCCCGCACATCCGGCCCTGGCACCAGCCCATCCCTGCCCGGGTGAGCAGCTTGACGGTGCGCGCGTCGGTCGCGCCGAGCTCGGTGACGGCCTCCCGCACGGCCCGCGCCGGGACTTCCTCGCACCGGCAGACGTCGGTGTCGTCGGTCACCCAGCCCGTCCAGTCCGGTCCGGGCGCGTGCGCGGCGGCCATCAGCGCGGCGAACGCCCGCCGCGTGCGGCGGGTGCGCAGCTCCCGGACGGGAGCCGCCCGCCCGGCCACCGAGTGCGCGGCGAGCACGCCCTCGGCGAGCGCCAGGTCGGCCCCGCCGACGCCGCAGGTCTCCCCCGCCGCCCACAGCCCGGGTACGCTGGTGCGCTGCTGCGCGTCCACCCGCAGCGCGGCGGTGCCGTCGGCGGTGGTGACGGTCGCGGCGCCGAGTTCGACGGCCAGGTCGATCTGCGGGACGAGGCCGTGGCCCACCGCGAGCGCGTCGCAGTCGATCCGCCGCTCCGTTCCGGGCACCGGCTTCCAGCGGGCGTCCAGCCGCGCCACCGTGACGCCGGTGATCCGGTCCTCGCCGTGCACCGCCACGACGGCGGCCCGGCGCCGCAGCCGCACCCCGTGCCGGGCCAGCCGCGCCGCGTGATCGGCGCCCTCGACCAGCTTGCCGGGGTTGCCCGCCAGCACCGACAGCCCCCGGGCGTACCCGAGGTACCCGCTCGCCTCCACGATCAGCGGCACCCGCGCCCCGGCGGCGGCCAGCGAGGACGCCGCGGCCAGCAGCAGCGGCCCGCTGCCCGCCACCACGATCCGCCGCCCCGGCAGCACCAGCCCCGACTTCAGCATCGCCTGCGCCCCGCCGGCCGTCACCACCCCGGGCAACGTCCAGCCGGGGAACGGCAGTTGACGCTCGTAGGCGCCCGTCGCCAGCAGCAGGGCGCGGGCCGTGACGGTGGTCCGGCCGCCGTCCCGCGCCCCACGCGTCGCGTGCAGGGTCCAGTCCTCGGCGCGCTCCACCGCCCACACCTGGTGCTCGGCGAGGTGGTCGACCAGCGCCGTCGTGCCCAGCCGCTCCCGCAGCCGCTCGAACGCCGCCCACCCGTGGTGCAGCTTCTCCGGGCGCGCCGCGCCGAGCTCGGGCGCGGGGTGCCGGTAGTACTGCCCGCCGAGCCGCGCACCCGCGTCCAGCAGGGCCACCCGCAGGCCGAGCCCGGCCGCCGCGTCGGCCGCCGCCAGCCCGGCCGGGCCCGCGCCGATCACCGCGAGGTCGTACCGCACCCGCTCAGACCGCGAGATCGCCATGACCGTGCCCTTCCTGCGTCGCCACCACATCGCCGTCCGCGGCCGGCACCAGGCACAGCCGCTGATTGGGCCGCCCATTGACGGTCGCCAGGCAGTCGAAGCACTGCCCGATCCCGCAGAACGCCCCGCGCGGCCGCCCACCCACCCGGGTGGTCCGCCACGCCAGCACGCCGTCCGCCCACAGCGCCGCCGCGAGCGTCTGCCCGGGCAGCGCGGGCACCGGCCGCCCGTCGAACAGAAAGCTCCGCGCGGGGCCGGGCTCGGCCCCCACCAGTTCGAGCGGATCCACGCTCACACCTCTCTCACCACGCCGCACCACCGCACTCACCGCTCCCCCGAGGCCGAAGCCGATCCCGAAGCCGACCCCGAAGCGCCCGCATCCGAAGCGCCCGCCTCTGCCCCCTCGAACCGCTCCGGCCGGAACGGCGCCAGGCCGAGCTCCGGCTCCGCGCCCACCAGCTGCCGGCTGATCAGCAGCCCGGTCGCCGGCGCCAGCCCGATCCCCGCCCCCTCGTGCCCGCACGCGTGGTACAGCCCGGGCACCCGGGCGTCCGCGCCGATCGCGGGCAGATGGTCCGGCAGGTACGGCCGGAAGCCCCGGTAGGCACGCTGCACGGCCACCGTCCCCAGCACCGGGAACAGCTCCACCGCCTGCCGGGCCAGGCGCCGCAGCACCTCGACCCGCAGCGTCCGGTCGAACCCGACCCGCTCCCGGCTCGCCCCGATCAGCACCGGCCCGGCCGGCGTCCCCTCGACCACCGCCGAGGACTGCAGGTCCGCCGACCCCGAGGCGACGTCCGCGACGTAGTCGGCGGCGTACACCTTGCGGCGCACCACGCGCGGCAGCGGCTCCGTCACCAGCACGAACCCGCGCCTGGGCAGCACCGGCAGCCGCACCCCGGCCAGCTCCGCCAGCGCCCCGCCCCACGTCCCGGCGGCGTTCACGACCGCGCCCGCCGCCAGCTCCCGGCGCTCCGTCACCACCCCCGTGACGGCGCCGCCCGGCCCGCGCCGCACCGCGGTGACGGCCTCCCCGAGGTACCGCTCGGCCCCGGACGCGTGCAGCAGCCGGGCCGCCGCCAGCGCGGGCTGGACCTGCGCGTCCTGCGGGTACAGCACGCCGCCCGGCAGCCCCTCGGCCAGGTGCGGCTCCAGCGCGCGCAGCTCCTCGCCGCCGACCGCCACGGCCTCCACCCCGGCCGCCCGCTGCTTCGCGGCGAAGCCGTTCAGGGCCGCCAGCCCGCCCGCCGTCGAGGCGACCACCAGGCCGCCCTTGGGCTCGTACTCGACCTGCTCGCCGAACTCCCCGGCCAGCTCCCGCCACAGCACGGTGGACAGCAGCGCCAGCTCCAGCTCCGGCCCGGGCTCCTTGTCCGAGACCAGCAGGTTGCCCTCGCCGGCCCCGGTCGTCCCGCCCGCCACCGGCCCGCGGTCGACCACGGCGACCCGCAGTCCGGCCCGCGCCGCGTAGTAGGCGCAGGCCGCGCCGACCACGCCGGCGCCGACCACCACCACGTCGTAGGAAGTTCGTCTCGACACATCAGTAATATGTCACATGTTCAGAAGTACCGACAAGCCCCCGCAGACGCCGAAACGGCCCCGGACCAGCAGGTCCGGGGCCGTTCACGGGCGGTGAGCCACGCGGATCAGGTGATGTCGTCGATCTGGTCGCGACGCCCGGCCTGCACCGGCTCGACGCCGCCGACCGCCTCCGCGTCCTCGACGGCGTCCACCGTCAGGTCGACCTCGGAGGCCTCCTCGTCGTCCAGCAGCGCGTCCGGGTTGCGGGCCAGCCTGCGCTTGTCGTTGAGCAGCGCGAAGCCGACCGCCAGGAAGTACAGGCCCCAGATCGGGGCGGCCAGCGCCAGCATCGACAGCGGGTCGGCGGACGGCGTGGCGAAGGCCGCGAACACCGTGATGCCCATCACGAAGCCGCGCCACCAGCCGAGCAGCCGCTTGCCGGAGAGCACCCCGACCACGTTCAGCATCACCAGGAACAGCGGCAGCTCGAAGCCCAGGCCGAACACCAGCACCATGCGGGTGATCAGGTCGAGGTAGGTCTCCACCGGCACGATCGACTTCACGCCGTCCGCGATGAAGCTGATCAGCATCTGCGCCGTGACCGGCATGATCACGTAGGCGAGCACCGCGCCGGCCAGGAACAGCGGCGTGCCGAGCGCCAGGAAGGACATCGAGTAGCGCTTCTCGTGCCGGTGCAGACCCGGCGCCACGAACCGCCACAGCTGGTACAGCCAGATCGGGGTGGCGGCCACCACACCGGCCGTGAGGCTGACCTTCAGCGCGACGGTGAACGGCGTGGTCAGACCGATGTTGGAGATCTCCACGCACTGCTTCAGCCCGGCCGGCAGCGACCCGTCCGGATTGCACGCCGGCAGCGGCTCGATCAGGAAGTTCACCAACTGCCGGTGGTAGAACGCCGCGACGATCGTCAGGACGATGATCGCCAGCACCGACTTGACCAGCCGGTTGCGCAGCTCGCGCAGATGGTCGGCCAGCGCCATCCGCCCCTCAGGGTCCTTGGGCGCTTTGGTCGTCTTGCTCAACCCGGTCCTCGAATCGTGCGTTCGTCGGTGGTCGGAGTGGTGCGGGCCGTACGGTTCAGGCGGCCCGGTCGGTACCGGAGGCGCCGGGCGCGGGCTTGACCACCCGCTCCGGCTCGGCAGCGGCGGGTGCCCCGGAAGCGCCGGAGGCGCCGGCCGCGAACTCGCCGCGCAGCGCCTTGCCCTCGCTCTTCAGGATCCGCAGCGACCGCCCGATCCCCCGCGCCACGTCGGGCAGCCGCTTGCCGCCGAACAACAGCACGGCGAACACCACGACGACCACCAGCGCGGCGGGTGACAGGATCCGCATCGAAGCACCACCTTCCTGGTCCGGGAGATCCGGGCAGCGCGGGAGGCAGAGCTCCCCCTCTGCGGGCGATGGTAGCCGCTCGGGGTGTCGCGGCGGGAACCCGGTCCCCACCCTCGGGCGGCCGGGCCCCGTACGCTCAGCCCTTCTCCGCCGCCCGCTGCAGCGCGGCGACCGCCCCGTCCACCTCCCGGGTCAGCGCCCGCGCGTCCAGCCACAGCCGGAACGCGAGCACGCCGAGCACCAGCAGCCCGGCGGTGGACAGCAGGACGGCGCCCACCAGGGTCCAGTTCATGTGCGGGGGCCTTCCTATCCGTCCACCGGCAGCAGCCGCATGGTGTGCACGCCGGCCGCGGTGAGCGCGGCGACGATCCGCTCCCCGGCGATCTTGCGGACGGCCGCGCCGCAGGCCGGGCAGGTGAAGCTGTAGAAGGTGCGCTCCCGGCTGGCGCCGAGCGCCAGCCGGAACTCGGGCGCCGGCAGCTCGACCTTCTCCCGGCACTGCGAGCAGTACACCTTGAATCTGGTGCCCTCGGTCACGTGGTTCAGACCTGTCCGTCCCGGTAGTGCTCCAGCGCGGCCAGCGCGGCGGTGCGGGCCTGCTCGGCGAGCTGCGGCGGCGCCGTGATCCGCCCGTCCCGCCCGAGCCGCAGCGCCAGCGTGCGCAGGCCGGACGGCTCGGCGGACCGCAGGGTGATCCGCAGGCCCCCGTCGGGCAGCTCCTCGGCGCTGTCGTGCGTGTAGTACTCGGCGACCCAGCGCCCGCCGGGCCCGACCTCGACCACCACCTGCGGGTCGTCGGCGGCGGGCGCGACCAGGCCGGCCGACAGGTCGCGGGGCTGCATCCGGGGCGGGTTGGCGGGCTCGTCGAGGACCTTGATCTCGGCGATCCGGTCGAGCCGGAAGGTCCGCCGGTCCTCGGAGGTGCGGCACCAGCCTTCCAGGTAGGTGTGGCCCTCGGTGACCAGCCGGATCGGGTCGACCTCGCGCTCGGTGAGCTCGCCGCGGCCGTGCGACCAGTAGCGCAGCCAGATCAGCCGGCCCTCGCTGAGCGCCCGGTCGATGTCGGCGAAGACGGTGCCCTCGGCCTCGAAGGTGACGCCGATCCGGTCGGCGGCGTCGGCGCTCTCCCCGGCCGCGTCCTCGATCTTGGCGACGGCCCGGGTGAGCGCCTGCCGGTCCCGCTCCCGCAGCCCGGGCAGGCCCGCCACGGCGCGGGCGGCGACCAGCAGCGCGGTGGCCTCGTCGGCGGCCAGCCGCAGCGGCTGCGCGACGTCGTCCACGTTGTGCCACCAGATCCGCTCGCCGTCGGTGTCGATGTCGAGCAGGTCGCCGCCGCGGAACGACGTGCCGCACATCGGCAGCACGTTGAGGTCGCCGATCAGCTCGCGCTCGGTGATCCCGAACGCCCGCGCCACCTCGGCCACCTCGGCCCCGGGCCGCTCGCGCAGGTAGGTGACCAGCGACAGCATCCGCCGTGTCTGGTCGATCGCGTTGCTCACTGTCCAACCTCCGCGAGACCGGCGACGGCGCGCAGCCGGTCGATGACGTCGGCCCGCAGGTCCTCCGGGCCGATCACGATGACGTCGGGGCCGTACTCGGCGAGGTCGGCGCCCAGGCCGTTGCCGTACGGGATGTCCAGCTCGTCCCAGTCGGCGTCCACCGGCCGGGTGTCCAGCGCCCGCTGGCGCAGCGGGTAGGCCGCGCCCCGGCGGATCCGCACCACGGCGGTGGCGGTCGCGCCCTCGCCCGCGAACCGGGCGACCACGGCACGCACGTCGACGTGCTCGGGCACCTCGCCGGTGAACGCCCCGGCCCGGGAGCGGACCTTGCCGGTGATCCGGGACAGCCGGAACACCCGGGCGGAGCCCCGGTCGCGGTCCCAGCCGGCCAGGTACCAGTGGCCGCGCCAGCACTCCAGCGCCCACGGCTCGACCGAGCGCGGCTCGGCGGTCGCGGCGCCGGCCTTGCGGTACTCGAAGGTGACCGGGCGCCGGTCGCGGGCGGCGACCAGCAGCGGCTCGAACGCGGCCTCCCGGCCCGGGATCCGCGGCTCCAGCGCGCCGTGCTCGCGCTCCTCGGCGAACGGCACGCCGGCCGCCCGCAGCTTCTGCAGCGCGCCGCTGGCCGCGCCGGACATCTTGGCCTGCTGCCAGACCCGGGCGGCGAGGGTGAGCGCGGCGGCCTCCTCGGCGTCCAGCGCGATCTCGGGGAGGCGGTTGCGGTCGCGGCGGGCGAGGTAGCCCACTTCGCCGTCGAGCGCGTTCTCGTCCACGTCGATGATCAGGCCGAGTTCCCGCAGGTCGTCCTTGTCGCGCTCGAACATCCGGTTGAAGGCGTCCTCGGAGCCCTGTTGCCAGGCCTCCCGGTACGCCTCGACGGATTCGCGCAGCTCTTTCTTGGAGAGCGGACGCCGGGTGTTCATCAGGCACAGGGCGAGGTTCATCAGCCGCTCTGCCTTGGCGATCGCCATCGCTGACCTTTCCTCCGATCGGGGGTGACCCGCCTGACCGTACCGGTCCGGACACGCTCGGCGAAAGCCGAACCCCCGGCCGCGGGTGCGGCCGGGGGTTCGACGGTGCGTCCGAGGTCAGACGCCCAGCAGGTCCACCACGAAGATCAGGGTGGAGCCGGCCGGGATCAGCGGGCTCGGCGACTGGTTCCCGTACGCCAGGGCGGGCGGGATGATCAGCTCGCGGCGGCCGCCGACGCGCATGCCCTCGACGCCCCGGTCCCAGCCCTTGATGACCTTGCCCGCGCCCAGCGGGAACTTGAAGGTCTGGCCGCGGTTCCAGGAGGCGTCGAACTCCTCGCCGGTGGCGAAGGTGACACCGACGTAGTGCACCTCGACGACCGCGCCGGCCTTGGCCTCGGCGCCGTCGCCGACCACGATGTCGCGGATCTGGAGCTCGGTCGGGGCGTTGCCGCCCGGGAAGTCGATCTCCGGCTTGGTCAGGCTCACTGTTGCTCTTCTCGTTCGGTTGCGTGAACGCTGTTCATCCTAGACAGACGCGGCGGGCGATCAGTCCTCGCCGCCGACGCCGGCGTCCAGGATGTCGATCACGAACACCAGCGTGGAGTTCGGCGGGATCGAGCCGGAGGCCTGGTCCTTGTACGCCAGCGAGGCCGGGATGACCAGCTCGATGCGGCTGCCGATGGTCTGGCCGACGACGCCCTTGTCCCAGCCCTCGATGACGCCGCCCGCACCGGTGGCGAAGGTGTACGCCTGGTTGCGGTCCAGCGAGGAGTCGAACTTCTTGCCGTCCTTGTACAGCGCGCCGGTGTACTGGACGACGACCTTCTCGCCGGCCTCGATCTTGCGGCCCTTGCCCTGGATCAGGACGTGCGACTTCAGGTCGGTCGGGTCCGGGACGCCGGGGACGGGCGTGATGTCGAACGGCTTCTTGCCGTTGTCCTTGACCTTCGGCATGTCGGCGGGCGGCGGGATCATCTCGCCGGTGAGCACCGTGTCGGGCGCGGTCGCCTGCCGGATGTCGAGGACGAACACCAGGCTGTCGGTGGCCCCGATGCCGAGCTGGCTGTTGCCCTGCGAGCCGAACGCGGCGGCCGGCGGGGCGACGACCAGCACCCGGCTGCCCGCCTTGTGGCCGGCGACGGCCTTGTCCAGGGCGGGGATCAGCTTGCCGGAGTCGGCCTGGAAGAGCTGCGGCTTGCCGGCCTTCTCGCCGTACGAGCCGGGGATCTCCTTGCCGGTGTTCCAGTCCAGCGCGGTGTAGTCGATGGACACCCAGTTGCCCTTTTCGACCTTCGGGCCGCTGCCCGCGGACAGCTCCTTGACCACGAAGGTGCCGTCGGGCTGCTCCTGCGGCACCGTGATGTTCGCCTTGGAGCCGAACTCGCCGGTGACGGTGGGCAGCGCCTTGGCGGTGTCCTTGATCGGCGGCACCGGCTCCTGGCTGGGCGTGTCGGTGGCGGCGGGCTTCGCCGCGTCGGCCTTCGAGGCCGGCTTGTCGTCGCTCTTGTTGACCTGGTACATGGTGATCGCGGAGCCGATCAGCAGCACCGCGAGCACCGTGCCGAGGATCGCGCCGAGCCGGCCGGAGCTGCCCGGGTCCTCGGCGTAGCCGGCCTCCGACTGGTCGACCTTGCGCTGCGTGGAGGCGAACACCTGCGGCGCCTCGCCGCCCTCCTTGCCGGTGCCCGCGGCCGACGCGCCGGGCGGGGCCCAGCCGGCCTGGGTCAGCATCTCGGCGGGGACGACGATCGATTCGCGGTCTCCCGGCCGGCGCTGCCCGGTGTTGTCGGCCTCGTCCGGGCTCGACGGCTTCTCAGACATGACTCCCCATTCATCTCGCCCGACGACGCGTGCACCTCTGGTGCGGGGCAGCAGTATGTCAGGTCGGCATGAGAGCCGGTCAGTCCGGTGCTGGGCCCCGCTTCCAGGTGTCGGTCAGACAGCTTCCAGGATGTCGATCACGAACACCAGGGTGGAGTTCGCCGGGATCGCACCGGAGGCCTTGTCGCCGTAGCCCAGCGCGGGCGGGACGACCAGCAGCACCCGGCTGCCGACGGTCTTGCCGACCAGGCCCTGGTCCCAGCCCTTGATCAGGCTGCCGGTGCCGACCTGCAGCGCCTGCGCCCCGCCGTGGCTCCACGAGGAGTCGAACTGCTTGCCGTCGGCCCAGGTCACGCCGGTGTACTGGACGACCAGCGTCTGGCCGGACTTCACCTCCGGGCCGTCGCCCTTGATCAGCACGTACTGCTGCAGCTCCGCGGGCGGCTGCTCGCCGGAGGGGATGGTGATGGTCGGCGCGGCCTTGCCGTTGTCCTTCACCTGGGGGGCGTTCGCGGGCGGCTCGGTGACCTGCCCGGAGACGGTGGAGTCCTGCGGCACCGCCTGCATGACGTCCAGCACGAACACCACGGTGTCGTCCTTGCCGACGCCCAGCGCCGTCGAGCCCTGGCTCCCGAACCCGGCGGCCGGCGGGGCCACCACCACCAGCCGGCTGCCGACCTTCTTGCCCTCCACGCTCACGTCGAACGCCGGCACCAGCTGCCCGCTGCCCGCCTGGTACAGCTGCGGCTTGCCGCCGGAGTCGTAGGAGCTGGTCAGGTCCTTGCCGCTGGTCCAGTCCTTGGCGGTGTAGTTGACGGTCACCCAGTCGTTCTTGTTGACCGTCGCCCCGGTGCCCTCGGTCTCCGTGCTCACCACGAACTGCCCGCTCGGCTGGCCGCCGGGCAGCGTGATCGTCGCCTTCGAGCCGAACTCCCCGCTGATCGTGGGCATCGGCGAGGCGGACGCCACCGGACTCGGCACCTCCACCGGCGAGGCGGTCGCCGAGGGCGTCGCCCCGGCGGACTTGCCGGAGTCGCTGCCGCACGAGGTCAGCAGCACGGCGGCGAGGGGAAGGGACAGCAGGCAGGCGATTCGACGCATGAGGTCAGCGTATGGCCGGATTCGTCCGGTCCGTCGGAGGCACTCGGGCGCGCCCCCGACGGACCGTCGGCGTCGAACGTCACATTCCGGCGATCAGCTTCTCCACCCGCTCGTCGACCGACCGGAACGGGTCCTTGCACAGCACGGTGCGCTGCGCCTGGTCGTTGAGCTTCAGGTGCACCCAGTCGACGGTGAAGTCGCGGCGCTGCTCCTGGGCGCGCCGGATGAAGTCGCCGCGCAGCCGGGCCCGGGTGGTCTGCGGGGGCACCGACTTGCCCTGGAAGGTCTTCAGGTCGGTGGTGACCCGCTGCGCCCGGCCGTTCTTCTGCAGCAGGTAGAACAGGCCGCGGCGGCGGTGGATGTCGTGGTAGGCGAGGTCGATCTGGGCGACCCGCGGGTTGGACATGGTCATCTGGTGCTTGTCGCGGTACTTCTCGATCAGCTGGTACTTCATGATCCAGTCGATCTCGGTGCCGACCTTGCCGAGGTCCTCGGTGCGCACCGCCTCCAGCGTGCGGCCCCACAGGTCGAGGACGCGGGCCACGGTGCCCTCGTTGATGCCCTTGCGGTCGGCGAACTCCAGCGCCTTGGTGTAGTACTCCTCCTGGATCTCCAGGGCGCTGGCCTCCCGCCCGTTGGCGAGCCGGACCTGGTGGGTGCCCGTCAGGTCGTGGCTGACCTCGCGGATCGCCCGGATCGGGTTCTCCAGCGTCAGGTCGCGCATCACCACGCCGGCCTCGATCAGCCGCAGCACCAGGTCGGTGGCGCCGACCTTGAGCAGCGTGGTGGTCTCCGACATGTTGGAGTCGCCGACGATGACGTGCAGCCGGCGGTAGCGCTCGGCGTCGGCGTGCGGCTCGTCGCGGGTGTTGATGATCGGCCGGGAGCGGGTGGTGGCGGAGCTGACGCCCTCCCAGATGTGCTCGGCGCGCTGGCTGACGCAGTACACCGCGCCGCGCGGCGTCTGCAGCACCTTGCCCGCGCCGCAGATGAGTTGGCGGGTCACCAGGAACGGGATCAGCACGTCGGCCAGCCGGGAGAACTCGCCGTGCCGGGCGACCAGGTAGTTCTCGTGGCAGCCGTAGGAGTTCCCGGCGGAGTCGGTGTTGTTCTTGAACAGGTAGACGTCGCCGGCGATGCCCTCCTCGTGCAGCCGCCGCTCGGCGTCCACCAGCAGCCCTTCGAGGATCCGCTCGCCGGACTTGTCGTGGGTGACCAGCTCGACCACGTCGTCGCACTCGGGGGTGGCGTACTCGGGGTGGGAGCCGACGTCGAGGTAGAGGCGGGCGCCGTTCTTCAGGAAGACGTTGCTGCTGCGGCCCCAGGAGACGACACGGCGGAAGAGGTAGCGGGCGACTTCGTCCGGCGACAGGCGGCGCTGGCCGCGGAAGGTGCAGGTGACGCCGTACTCGTTCTCGATCCCGAAAATTCGGCGGTCCATATGGCGACTCTTCTCTGTGGGAAGCTCCGTGAAACCCTTCGGTGCGGTGGCGGGGTCGTCAGGCGGCCCGCCCGGCAGGGGGCGGGGCGCCGGACGCGGGGATTAGGCGGGGGTGGCTTCGTCCGCGTCGGCGGCGGCGCTCTCGTCGCCGCGGTGCAGCCGGGCCAGCTGGCCGCCC
>NZ_JBSGDD010000013.1:0-105027 GCF_053602195.1 Kitasatospora sp. NPDC004531
AGGCGCGGAGCCAGCGCCGTCGCCCCGGCCGCCGCCGTCACCGCCAGCGCCGACAGCGGCACCCAGTCGCCCAGCCGGACGTACCAGGTGCGGGCCGCCGGATCGGCCGGCGACAGCCGCACCGTCACCGCGCCCGCCTCGCCCGTGGTCATCCGCGCCAGCCGCCGGCCCTGCGCGTCGTACGCCACCGACTCGCCCGTCAACGCCGCCTGCACCACCGGCCGGCCGGACTCCGCCGCGCGGATCGCCCCCAGCGAGGCGTGCTGCGCCGGCGCCCAGGTCGACTGGAAGGTCGAGGTCGCCGACTGGTAGACGATCACCTCGGCGCCCTGCCGGGCCGCGGTCCGCGACATGTCCGGGAACGCCGACTCGAAGCAGATCAGCGCGCCGACCGGCAGCGGCCGCCCGCCCCGACCCTCCACCGGCAGCAGGTGCACCGCGCGGCCCGGCGCCCGGTTCTCGCCCGCCGCCGCGCTCACCCCCGCCACCCAGCCCAGCAGCGGACGCAGCGGAATGTACTCGCCGAACGGCACCAGCCGGATCTTGCGGTAGCGGGCCAGCACGCCCGACGGGTCCACCAGCACCGCGTCCTTGGAGATCCGGCCGTCCGCCTTCCGGGCGTCCTCGCCGACCAGCAGCTGGGCGCCCGTCGCCGCGGACAGCGCCGTCAGCCGCTCCAGCGTCGCGCCGTCGCGGTCCAGGTCGGCGGTGGTCGAACTCTCGCCCCACACCACCAGGTCCACCGGGCGGCCCGCCAGGGAACGGGTGATCCGGATGTTCGCCTCCAGCCGGGCCCGCTCGTCCGCCGTCCCGCCGGCCTGCACCAGCGCCACCGACACCGGGGCGCGGGCCGCCGGCGCGGCCTGCGCCGCGAACGCCGCCGGGCCCGCCAGTACCGCCGCCACGGCCGTCGCCTCCGCGAGCAGCCGGGTCCGGACACCGCGCGCCACCAGCAGGACCACCACCGCGGTGTTGACCGCGACGAGCGCCCAACTCACCAGCCACACCCCGCCGATCGAGGCCAGGCCGAGCACCGCCGGATGCTCCCACTGCGACGCGCCCAGCAGCGCCCACGGCCCGCCCAGCGCATGCCAGGACCGGGCGAACTCGGCGCCCACCCACACCGACGGGACGACCACCAG
Source organism: Kitasatospora sp. NPDC004531 (assembly GCF_053602195.1). Taxonomy (NCBI): domain Bacteria; kingdom Bacillati; phylum Actinomycetota; class Actinomycetes; order Kitasatosporales; family Streptomycetaceae; genus Kitasatospora; species Kitasatospora sp. NPDC004531. The sequence goes on from NZ_JBSGDD010000013.1 coordinate 1,143, forward strand.
TGCCGCCGCCGACCGCCGCAGCGCAGGCTCGCCGCCCAGCAGCCACCGGACGGCCAGGCCCACCGGCGCCTGCAGCACCCCGAACAGCACCGCCAGCACCGGCAGCGCCGGACCGATCGACGGGACCAGCCAGTACATCGCGGTCAGGATGAACCCCGCGCCGAACCACCAGCCCCGCACCAGCGCCTCGCGCGCCGTGCCCGCCGCCCGCATCAGCAGCAGCCCCGGCACCAGCGCCACCCAGGCCAGCACGGCCAGGCCGGCGCCCGGGAACGTCAGGACGGGCAACGCGCCCGCGGCCAGCGCGCCGTAGCGCGCCGGGCGGGTCAGGGCGGTTCGCAGGCTCATGCGGAGATTGTCCGCCCGGGCGGACCGGAAGACACCCCCGCGCGATCACCGCCCGTCAAGTGTCGTCCGGCGTTCATCCCCGGGGAACCTCGAAGCTGCGAGCGGCGTCACTCGCCCTCCAGGTCGCCCTCCGTCTCCAGGAAGACCTGCCGCAGCTCCGCCAGCAGCGCCGGATCCGGCTCCGCCCACAGGCCGCGCTCGGCGGCCTCCAGCAGCCGCTCCGAAATGCCGTGCAGCGCCCACGGGTTGGCCTCGGCGAAGAACTCCCGGTTGACCGGGTCGAGGACGTACTCCTCGGTGAGCTTCTGGTACATCCAGTCCGCGACCACGCCCGTGGTGGCGTCGTAGCCGAACAGGTAGTCCACCGTCGCGGCCATCTCGAACGCGCCCTTGTAGCCGTGCCGGCGCATCGCCTCCAGCCAGCGCGGGTTCACCACCCGGGCCCGGAACACCCGGGCCGCCTCCTCGGTGAGGGTGCGGGTGCGGACCGTCTCCGGGCGGGTCGAGTCGCCGATGTACGCCGCCGGGCTGCTGCCCGTCAGCGCGCGCACGGTGGCCACCATGCCGCCGTGGTACTGGAAGTAGTCGTCCGAGTCGGCGATGTCGTGCTCGCGGGTGTCGGTGTTCTTCGCCGCCACCGTGATCCGCCGGTACGCGCTCTCCATCTCCTCCCGGGCGGGCCGCCCGTCCAGGTCGCGGCCGTACGCGTAGCCGCCCCACACCGTGTACACCTCGGCCAGGTCGGCGTCCGTGCGCCAGTCCCGGCTGTCGATCAGCTGCAGCAGACCCGCGCCGTACGTCCCCGGGCGGGAGCCGAACACCCGGACGGTGGCCCGGCGTTCGTCGCCGTGCTCGGCCAGGTCCGCCTGCACGTGCGCCCGGACGAAGTTCTGCCCGGCCGGCTCCTCCTGCCGGGCCGCCAGCCGCACCGCGTCGTCCAGCAGCGCCACCACGTGCGGGAACGCGTCCCGGAAGAAACCCGAGATGCGCAGCGTCACGTCGATCCGGGGACGGCCCAGCTCGTCGAGCGGGATCGCCTCCAGGCCGCTCACCCGGCGCGAGGCGTCGTCCCACACCGGACGCACACCCAGCAGGGCCAGCGCCTCGGCGATGTCGTCGCCGGCGGTGCGCATCGCCGAGGTGCCCCACAGCGACAGGCCCACCGACGGCGGGAACTGCCCGTCGTTGTCGGCCCGGTAGCGCTCGACCAGGGACGCGGCCAGCGCCTGCCCGGTCTCCCAGGCGAGCCGCGACGGCACCGCCTTCGGGTCCACCGAGTAGAAGTTCCGGCCGGTCGGCAGCACGTTGACCAGCCCGCGCAGCGGCGAACCCGACGGCCCCGCCGGGACGAACCCGCCGCGCAGCGCGTGCAGTACCGCGTCCAGCTCGTCCGTGGTGCCGGACAGCCGGGGCACCACCTGGGTCGCCGCGAAGGTCAGCACCTCGGCGACGGCGGCGGGCAGGCCGGCGGCGACCCGCTCGACGGCCGCTGGATCCCAGTCCGCGGCCTCCATCGCCTCCACCAGCGCCCGCGCCTGCGCCTCGGCCGCGTCCGCCGCGCCCAGCGTCGGCGCCGCCTCGTCCAGGCCGAGCGCCTCCCGCAGGCCCGGCAGCGCGCTGACGCCGCCCCAGATCTGCCGCGCCCGCAGGATCGCCAGCACGATGTTCACCCGGTCCGTGCCCACCGGCGCCTGGCCGAGCACGTGCAGGCCGTCGCGGATCTGCGCGTCCTTCACCTCGCACAGCCAGCCGTCCACGTGCAGCAGGAAGTCGTCGAAGCCGTCGTCCTCCGGCCGCTCCGCCAGGCCCAGGTCGTGGTCCAGCTTGGCGGCCTGGATCAGCGTCCAGATCTGCGCCCGGATCGCCGGCAGCTTCGCCGGGTCCATCGCCGCGATGTTCGAGTGCTCGTCCAGCAGCTGCTCAAGACGCGCGATGTCGCCGTACGAATCGGCCCGCGCCATCGGCGGCACCAGGTGGTCGACCAGCGTGGCGTGCGCCCGCCGCTTGGCCTGGGTGCCCTCGCCCGGGTCGTTCACCAGGAACGGGTACACCAGCGGCAGATCGCCCAGCGCCGCGTCCGGACCGCACTCGGCCGACAGCGCCGCCGTCTTGCCCGGCAGCCACTCCAGGTTGCCGTGCTTGCCCAGGTGCACCACCGCGTGCGCGCCGAAACCGCCGTCCTGCTGCGCCGCCGCGATCCAGCGGTACGCCGCCAGGTAGTGGTGGCTCGGCGGCAGATCCGGGTCGTGGTAGATCGCCACCGGGTTCTCGCCGAACCCGCGCGGCGGCTGGATCAGCACCAGCAGATTGCCCGAACGCAGCGCCGCCAGCACGATGTCGCCGTCCGGGTTCTGCGAACGGTCCACGTACAACTCGCCCGGCGGCGGCCCCCAGTGGCGCTCCACCCGCTCGCGCAGCGCCGCCGGCAGGGTGGCGTACCAGCGCCGGTAGTCGGCCGCCGGGATGCGCACCGGATTGCGGGCCAGCTGCTCCTCCGTCAGCCACGCCTGGTCGTAGCCGCCCGCCTCGATCAGCGCGTGGATCAGCGCGTCGCCCTCGTGGCCGTGCTCGGTGTCGGTGTCCAGGCCCGGCAGGCCGTCGCCGAGGTCCATGCCCTCCGCGCGCAGCCGCTCCAGCAGCCGGATCGCGGACGCCGGGGTGTCCAGGCCGACCGCGTTGCCGACCCGGGCGTGCTTCGTCGGATAGGCGGACAGCACCAGGGCGAGACGGCGCTCGGCCGCCGGAATGTGCCGCAGCCGGGCGTGCCGCACCGCGATCCCGGCCACCCGCGCCGCCCGCTCCGCATCCGCCGCGTACACCGTCAGCCCGTCCTCGTCGACCTCCTTGAACGAGAACGGGACGGTGATCAGCCGGCCGTCGAACTCCGGCACCGCCACCTGCGTCGCGGTGTCCAGCGGCGACAGCCCGTCGTCGCTGCCCTCCCACTGCGCCCGCGACCAGGTCAGGCACAGCGCCTGCAGGATCGGCCGGTCCAGCGCCGCCAACGCGCCCGCGTCCCAGGCCTCTTCGTCGCCGCCGGCCTGCGCGTCCGCCGGCCGGGTGCCGCCCGCCGCCAGCACCGTCGTCACGATCGCGTCGGCCGCGCCCAGCTCCGCCAGCAGCTCCGGCTCCGCGCCGCGCAGCGACGCGCAGTAGTACGCGCGGGCCTGCGCGCCCTGCTCCTCGATCGCCCGGCAGAGCGTCTCCACGAACGCCGTGTTGCCGCTCATGTGGTGCGCCCGGTAGTACAGCACCGCGATCCGCGGACCCTCCACGGGCGCGGCGACGCGTTCCAGCGGACCCCAGGACGGGGCCGAGGCCGGCGGCGCGAAGCCGTGACCGGTCAGCAGCACCGTGTCCGACAGGAACGCGCCCAGCTCCGCCAGGTTCGCCGGGCCGCCGTGCGCCAGGTACGCGTGCGCTTCCGCCGCGATGCCCGCCGGCACCGTCGACAGCTCCATCAACTGCGCGTCCGGCGCCTGCTCGCCCGTCAGCACCACCACCGGACGCGGCCCCGCGAGCAGCACGTCCAGCCCCTCCTGCCAGGCCCGCCGCCCGCCCAGCAGCCGCACCACCACCAGCTCGACACCGTCCAGCAGTTCGGGCAGCGCGGCCGGGTCCAGCCGGGCCGGGTTGCCCCACCGGAACCGCACCGGACCGCTCGACGCCCGGGCACTCAGCAGGTCCGTGTCGGACGTGGACAGCAGCAGGATCATGCGAAAGCCCTCCCGGGCGTCTCGAACAGCGCGGACAACCCGGACGCGGAAGCACAGGAGCGGTCGAGGACACGGAACGGCCCGGCGGGGACGAAGCCCGCGGGCACCCGCGGGGACGCAGGCATGCGGCAGCGCATGGCACGAACCTTCCTCGGGGTCCTCGCCCCGGGCAGTGGAGGACGGCCGGAGTTCCTGGCTCCCGCGGCTCACTGAGCCGCGGTCACAGTGGCGGGACCGCACCGGATTCGCACCGGACTTCCTCCGCTGTGCCGTCGCTGGCAGCGGACGCCCCGAGAGGCGCCCGCCAGCATCGTACGGGTTGATGGGCCGTCCGGGGGAGTGTGAGCTGCGACGCGCCTGCGCCGCCGGCCCCTCGCACCGCGCTGAGCTGGGCGAACGCGCGCGATCGCGGGCCGCGGCGGAGCGGGCGCGGGCGCCGCGACGGGCCGGCCGGGGCGGCGGTGGGCGGGCGGTCGCGCGCTCCCCGGCGGGACGGTCGGGGCAGTGGCGCACGCGGCCGCCATGGGTATGCTCGCCGCCATGCCACCCACACCCGACGCCTTCGCGGCACCCTCCGTCGGGCCCGACCGAGGCCGCGCCGACGCCTGCCCCGGCGCGCTCCGGCTGCACCCCGCCGAAGACGGACACCTCGCCCGACTCCGGCTCCCCGGCGGCTATTTGACGCACCGTCAGCTGCTCGCCCTGGCCGATGCCGCCGACGCGCTCGGCGACGGCGAGGTCGAGATCACCTCCCGGGGCAACCTCCAACTGCGCGGCCTGCGCGAACACTGCGCCGCCGACCTCGCCGAACGCCTGCGCGCCGTGGGCCTGCTGCCCTCCGACACCCACGAACGCGTCCGCAACATCGCCGCCTCCCCGCTTGCCGGCCTCGACGACCGAGGCCGCCCCGACGTCGATCTGCCGCACTGGGTACGGGAGTTGGACGCCGCCCTGTGTGCCGCGCCGTGGGCCGCCCGGCTCTCCGGCAAATTTCTGTTCGCCCTCGACGACGGCCGCGGCGACACCGCCGCCCTCGACGCCGATGTGACCTTGATCGCAATCGGCGACGGCCGCGCCCTGCTGCGCCTCGGCCGCGCCCGCCGCGCCAGCGCCGTCGAGCGCCCCGTGGCCGCCGCGCTCGACGCCGCCCGGAGCTTCCTCGACCTGGCCGGCGGCCGCGCCTGGCACCTGCGCGAAGTGCAGGACGAACTGCCCGACGGCGAGCTGCCGCTGCCGCGCTTCGCCGGGGAGCGGCCCGCCCTGGGCGTCGTCGGCGACGCCGTGTCCGTCGGCCTGCGGTTCGGACGGGCCAGCAGCGCGCAGTGGCGACTGCTCGCCGAGGCCCTCGGCCCCGACGCCGCCGACAGCGTGCGGCTCACCCCGTGGCGCGGCGCCGTGGTGCCCGGGGTCGGGCCCGAGTGGCTGCCGCGCCTCGCCGACGCGGGTTTCCGGACCGCGTCCGGCGGACCCTGGGAGGGCGTCAGCGCCTGCACCGGCCTGCCCGGCTGCGGGAAAGCGCTTGCCGACGTCCGCGCGCAGGCCTCCCGGGCGATCGCCGCCGCCCCCGCCGAAGGCCTGCCCGTGCACTGGTCCGGCTGCGAACGCCGCTGCGGGCACCCCGCCGGACGCTGGGTCGACGTGCTGGCCACCGCCACCGGACACCGCGTCACCGTGGACGGCCGGGTCCGCGAGATCCACCGCCGCGCCGTGGCGGGCGAAGCCCCCGAGATGGACACCACCGAGAACGAGACCGCCGAGGCAGTGGCCGAGGCGCGCGATGCCGAATGGCGGAGGACCCGATGATCGACTACGAGAAGGACGGCGCGGCCATCTACCGCCAGTCCTTCGCCACCATCCGCGCCGAGGCCGACCTCGCCGCGCTGCCCGCCGACGTCGCCCAGGTCGCCGTCCGGATGATCCACGCCTGCGGGATGACCGACCTGGTCGAGGACCTGCTGTGGTCGCCGAACGTGGTCGCCGACGCCCGCCGCGCCCTGCACGCCGGTGCGCCGATCCTGTGCGACGTCAACATGGTCGCCAGCGGCGTGACCCGCAAGCGGCTGCCCGCCGACAACGAGGTGATCTGCACCCTCACCGACCCGGCGGTGCCCGAACTCGCCCGCGCCATGGGCACCACCCGCAGCGCCGCCGCCATGGAACTGTGGCTGCCCCGCCTGGAGGGCGCCGTGGTCGCCGTCGGCAACGCCCCCACCTCGCTGTTCCGCCTGCTGGAGCTGATCGAGGCCGGCGCGCCCCGGCCCGCCGCCGTGATCGGCGTCCCCGTCGGCTTCATCGGCGCCGCCGAGTCCAAGCAGGCCCTGGCCGAACACCCGTCCGCCCTGGAGCACTTGGTGGTCCGCGGCCGCCGGGGCGGCAGCGCGATCGCCGCTGCCGCGATCAACGCGATTGCGAGCGAATCAGAATGACGGACCGTCAGGAAATATCGGAGCAGGCCGTCGGGCGGCTGTACGGCGTCGGCGTCGGCCCCGGCGACCCGTCGCTGATCACCGTGCGCGCCGCCGAACTCATCGGCCGGGCCGACGTGGTGGCCTACCACTGCGCGCGGCACGGGCGTTCGCACGCCCGGTCCATCGCCGAACGCTATCTGACGGGCCGTCAGATCGAAGAGCGGCTGATGTACCCCGTCACCGTGGAGGCCACCGACCACCCGGGCGGCTACCGGGGCGCGCTCGACGACTTCTACCAGGAGGCCGCCGACCGGCTCGCCGCCCACCTCGACGCCGGGCGCGCCGTCGTCGTGCTCGCCGAGGGCGACCCGCTGTTCTACGGCTCCTACCAGCACATGCACAAGCGCCTCGCGCACCGCTACCCGACCGAGGTGGTGCCCGGCGTCACCTCGATCAGCGCCGCCGCCGCCCGCCTGGGCACCCCGCTGGTGGAGGCCGAGGAAGTGCTGACGATCATCCCCGGCACGCTGCCCGAGGAGGAGCTGACCGCGCGCCTCGCCGCCACCGACTCCGCCGTCGTGATGAAGCTCGGCCGCACCTTCCCCGCCGTGCGCCGCGCCCTGGAACGCGCCGGCCGCCTGGACGAGGCCCGCTACGTCGAACGCGCCACCATGGACGGCGAACGCACCGGCCGGCTCGCCGAGATCGACGCCGACAGCGTGCCGTACTTCTCGGTCGCCGTGCTGCCCAGCCGGGTCGCCGCCCTCGACTCCACCGGGCAGCCCTTCGAGGCGCTCGCCACCGAACTCCCCGACGGGGCGGCCGAGTCGGGCGAGGTGGTGGTGGTCGGCACCGGCCCCGCCGGACCGCTGTGGCTCACCCCCGAGGCGCGCGGCGCGCTCGCGGGCGCCACCGACCTGGTCGGCTACACCACCTACCTGGACCGGGTGCCGGTCCGCGCCGGGCAGGTCCGGCACGGCTCCGACAACAAGGTCGAGGGCGTCCGGGCCGAATTCGCCCTGGAGCTGGCGCGTCGCGGCCGCCGCGTCGCGGTCGTCTCCTCGGGCGACCCGGGCGTCTTCGCGATGGCCACCGCCGTCCTGGAGGCCGCCTGCGAGGACCCCTACCGGGACGTCCCGGTGCGGGTGCTGCCCGGCATGACCGCCGCGCACGCCGCCGCGTCCCGGGCCGGCGCGCCGCTCGGCCACGACTACGCGGTGATATCGCTCTCCGACCGGCTCAAGCCGTGGGAGGTGATCGCCCGCCGGCTGCGCGCCGCCGCCGAGGCCGACCTGGTCCTCGCGCTGTACAACCCCGGCTCCAAGTCCCGTACCACGCAGGTCGGTTCGGCCCGGGACCTGCTGCTGGAGTACCGCGACCCGGCGACCCCCGTGGTGATGGCCCGCGACGTCGGCGGCCCCACCGAGCGGGTCCGCACCGTCGCGCTCGCCGAACTCGACCCCGCCGAGGTCGACATGCGCACCCTGCTGCTGATCGGCTCCACCCAGACCCAGTGGGTGCGGCGCGGCGAGGACCACGACGTGGTGTGGACCCCGCGCCGCTACCCGGAGGCCTGACTCCTGCTGGTGTGAAGCCAGTCGACCGCCCCGGCGACGTCCGGGGCGGTCAGCACCCCGGGCGGGGCGGGCGGCCGCTGCACGACCACCACCGGAATGCCGAGCTCACGGGCGGCCGTCAACTTGGGGGCGGTGGCGGCGCTGCCACTGTCCTTGGTGACCAGCACGTCGATGCGGTGCACCCGCAGCAGCCCGCGCTCCCCGTCGAGGGTGAACGGCCCGCGCTCCAGCAGCACTTCGATGCGGCCGGGCATCGGCGCCACCGGCGGCTCCACCGAACGGGCCAGGAACCACAGGCCGTCCAGGTGCGCGAACGCGGCGATGCCCTGCCGCCCGGTGGTCAGGAACACCCGCCCGCCCAGCGCCGGCAGCGCCTCCGCCGCCGCCGCCAGGCTCGGCACCGGATGCCAGCGGTCGCCGTCCTGCGGCAGCCAACTCGGCCTGCGCAACGCCAGCAGCGGCGTGCCCGTCGCGGCGACGGCCAGCGCCGCGTTGCGGCTGATGGTCTGCGCGAACGGATGGGTGGCGTCGATCAGCGCGTCCACCCGGTGCGCCCGCAGCCACGCCGCCAGCCCGGCCGGACCGCCGAACCCGCCGACCCGCACCTCCCCGGCGGGCAGCCGCGGCTGCGCCACCCGCCCGGCCAGCGAACTCGTCACCCGCAACGCCGGATCGGCCGCCAGCACGTCCGCCAGCCGGCGGGCCTCGCTGGTGCCGCCGAGGATCAGAACGTGCATGGCGGACTCCGCAGGCCGACGCGATGGGACCGCACCAGCCTAACCGGGCCCGCCGCAGCGACCGAGGGCCCCCGGCGACAGTCGGTCGGGGGCCCGTTCGGAGGCGGCGTCGGGTGGCGGTCGTCAGTCCGTGACGACGGCCTGGGCGTCGATCTCCACCAGCATCGGCTCCTGCGGGAGTTCGACGAAGACGGTGGTGCGGCACGGCTTGACGCCGCCCGGCTTGACGTTCTCGTCGATGAACTCGGCGTAGACCTCGTTCATCAGCGGGAAGTCGGCGCGCTTGGTGAGGTAGACGCGGAACATCACGACGTCCTCGATGGTCGCGCCGCCGGCCTCGACGATGGCCTTGACGTTCTCCAGGGTGCGGCGGGTCTGCGCCTTCACGTCGCCGTGGTACAGGTACTCGCCGGTGGCCGGGTCCTGCGGGCCCTGGCCGGAGACCTGCAGGATCGGGCCCTTGCGGACGCCCTGCGAGAACATCCACGCCGGGGCCGGCGCGCCGTCGGTGCGGATCTCGGTCTTGTCGCTCATGTGCGGTGCTCCAGAAGGTAGTTGACGATGCGTCAGTGATGGCTGCCGCGCGCGGGCAGGCCCGCGTCGGCGGAGATCGCCCGGGTGCAGGCGAGCAGTTGGGGGAGCAGGTCGAGAACCTGCTCGTAGGGCAGGACCACGTCCGGGACGGAGATGGACGCGGCGGCGACCACCCGGCCGGAGACGTCCCGGATCGGCGCGGCCACGCAGTTGATGAACGCCTCGTGCTCGGCGTGGTCCTGCGCCCAGCCCTGCGCGGCGACCTGCTCCAGTTCGGCGAGCAGCGCGTGCGGGCTGGTGATGGTGTTCGGCGTGTGGACGGTGAACTCGATGGTGTCCACCACCCGGCGGCGCTCGGCCGGCGGCAGGTCCGCCAGCAGGATCTTCGCCACCGCCGTGTTGTGCAGCGCCGCCCGCAGTCCGATCCGCGAGTACATCCGCACCGGGTGCCGGGAGTCGTACTTGTCGATGTAGACCACCTCGCCGCCCTCGTACGCGGCCAGGTGCACGGTCTGGCCGGTCGTCGCGTTCAGCTCCGCCAGGTGCGGTGCGGCGGTGCGGCGGATGCCGCGCTGCTCCAGCGCGAGGCTGGACAGCGCGAACAGGCCCGCGCCCAGGTGGTAGCGGTACTGGGGATCGCGGTAGACGAACCGCTCCGCCTCCAGGCTCTGCAGCAGCCGCAGCACGGTGGTCTTGTGCACGCCGAGCAGGTCGGCCAGCTGGTCCAAGGAGCGTTCGCCGTCGCCGAGTTCGGCGAGCAGGCGCAGGGCGCGGGTGACGGTCTGGCTCATGGGTGTCCCGATGTTCCGAGGGTTTTGAGGGCTTCGGGGAGGCTACGGGGTGTCAGGTCCGTCGGGACCGCCGGGTCGGCGGCGGGCAGGCCGGCGGCAGGCGGGTCGGCGTCGAGCGCGCCGGCTGCGCGTGTGGAGGACGCGGCCGGTGAGTGGAGCGCGGGGGAGCGGAGCGCCGGGGCGTCGAGCGCGGGCGAGTCGATGCCGGACGCGGAGACCCGGGTCGCGGCCCAGCTCCGCTCGTCGGCGGCGAGCAGCGCGGCGACCGTGCGGGCGTCCGGCAGGGTGCCGTGGTCGGTGGGGGCGGTGAGCGCGCCGGCGGCCGACAGGTGGCCCAGGCGCAGCCGGGAGCGCTGGTCGAGCCCGCGCAGGGTGCCGGCCAGGTAGCCGGCGGCGAAGGCGTCGCCCGCGCCGGTCGGCTCCACCACCTCGACGCCGAGCGCGGGCTCGCAGACCGCGCCGCCGTCCCGGTCGAGCGCCGTGACCAGGTGTCCGGCGTCCTTGACGACCAGCACGGAGGGCGAGGGGAAGCGCTTTCGGAGGGCGGCCGGGTCGCCGGTGCCGAACGCCTCCTCGGCCTCGTCCGCGCCGAGCAGCAGCACGTCGGCGGCGTCCAGCAGGGCCGGCAGCACCGAGGGGTCGCGCAGGCGCCACAGCGCGGGGCGCCAGTTGAGGTCGAAGGAGACCAGCCGGCCCGGGCGGCGGCGGGCCAGCAGCGCACGCACCAGCGCGAGGCAGTCGTCGGAGAGGGCGGGCGTGATGCCCGTCAGGTGCAGCAGCGGCGCGCCGTCCAGCAGCGCGGCGGCGGCCGGGTCGTCCAGCAGGGCGGGGGAGAGTGCGGACGCGGCCGAGCCGGTGCGGTAGTAGTGCAGGCGGGAGCGGCCCGCGCCGAGGTCGTGCGGGAGGCCGGAGCCGCCGGTCTCCTTCAGGTAGACGCCGGTCGGACGGTGCGGGTCCACGGCGACGGCCGAGACGTCCACGCCCGCCGCCGCCAGGTCGCCGGTGAGGCGGCGGCCGAAGCCGTCCGCGCCGACCCGGCTGATCCACGCGGTCGGCACGCCGAGGGCGGCGAGCGCCGCGGCGACGTTGGACTCCGCCCCGCCCACCGAGGGCCGGAACGCGCCGACGGCCTCGAACGGTCCCGGCCGGTCGGGCAGCAGCGCCGCCATCGACTCGCCCAGGCACACCGCCCGGGCGATCGCCGCCCCGCCGTCCTGATCCGCCATCAATCCCGCTCCCTCACCCTCGGGCCCGTGCCCCCGCTCCCGCCGCGACGGCCCGCAGGCCCCGCGCTCGGCGGTGAGCCCGGATGCTGCGTGCCTGGTGGGAGGGTGGACGGGCCGCGTTGCGGTCCGTTGACCGCCGTCCGGCGTGAATGCTAGAACCGTAACACCAACATGCGCAATAGACGTTGCGTATGTTGCAACATCCCAGCTCGTCGGGCGAGCCGGGACCGGAACGGAGGCAGGCAGGGCCATGAGCGACACGGCAGCAGCACACCAGCAGACCGGGCAGCACCCCGCCGCAGGACCCACCCACTTCGCCGACCCCGTCCACGGACCCGGAATCGACACCGCCGCCGTCGCCGCCCTCGCCGAGGAGACCCTCGACTGGCGCTTCAAGGCCGTCCCCGCCGACGCCTGGGGCCGCACCGTCCGCGACTGGCTCGCCACCGGCCCCACCCTGGACCGGCTCGGCACCCCGCTGCTCACCCTCGACGCCGCCGCCCTCGACCACAACCTGCGCACCATGGCCGCCTGGTGCCGCGACGCCGGCGTGCTGCTCGCCCCGCACGGCAAGACCACCATGGCCCCCGCCCTCTGGCAGGCCCAACTCGCCGCCGGCGCCCACGCCATCACCCTCGCCAACCTCCCCCAACTGCGCGTCGCCCGCGCCTTCGGCGTCCAGCGCCTGCTGCTCGCCAACACCCTCCTCGACCCCGCCGGCCTCGCCTGGCTCGCCGCCGAACTCGACCGCGACCCCGACTTCGCCTTCACCTCCTGGGTCGACTCCGCCGACAGCGTCCGGCAGATGGACGCCGCGCTGCGGGCCGCCGGAGCCCGCCGCCCCGTCGAAGTCATGGTCGAACTCGGCGGCCCCGGCGGCCGCACCGGCGCCCGCGGCATCCCCGCCGCCCTCGACGTCGCCGCCGCCGTGCACGCCGCCCCCACCCTCCGCCTGGCCGGCGTCGGCGGCTACGAAGGCGCCCTCGCCCACGACGCCTCCGACACCGCGCTCACCGCCGTCCGCGGCTACCTGCGCGACCTCGCCGAACTGCACCGCCGCCTCGCCCCCCACTACCCCACCCCCACCCCCGTGATCACCGCCGGCGGCAGCGCCTACTTCGACACCGTCGCCGAAGAACTCACCCCGCTCGCCCAGGAGTTGCCCGGCACCAAGGTCATCGTCCGGGCCGGCGCCTACCTCGCCCACGACGACGGCTTCTACCGCGGCATCTCCCCGCTCGCCCGCACCGCCGGCGCCACCCCGCTGCGCTCCGCGATGCACGGCTGGGCCCGCGTCGTCTCCCACCCCGAACCCCAACTCGCCCTGCTGGACGCCGGAAAGCGCGACCTGCCGTTCGACGAGGGCCTGCCCGAGCCGCAACTCGTGCGCGGCGGAGAGTCGTCGGGCGCTGCATCCGAAGTCTCGTTCGACGGTGGCGAGTTGAAGGGCGCCGAAGTCACCGCGCTGAACGACCAGCACACCTTCCTGCGCGGCGCCGGCGAGCAGGCCCCGATCGGCGCCGTCGTCCGACTCGGCCTCTCGCACCCCTGCACCGCCTTCGACAAGTGGAGCCTGATCCCCGTCGTCGACCACGCGGACGCCCAACACCCGCGCGTGGTCGACCTGGTGAGGACCTGGTTCTGATGCCCGAGCTGCTGCTGCGCGCCGCCACCGTCGTCGACGGCACCGGCGCCGACCGCTACCGCACCGACGTCACCCTCACCGCCGACGGACGCATCGACGAGATAGGCCACGGCCTCACCGCCCGCCGCACCATCGACGCCGACGGCCTCGTCCTCGCCCCCGGCTTCATCGACCTGCACGCCCACTCCGACCTCAACCTGCTCGTCGAACCCGACCACCCCTCCCGCATCACCCAGGGCGTCACCCTCGACGTCCTCGGCCAGGACGGCCTGTCCTACGCCCCCGCCGACGACACCACCCTTGCCGCGCTGCGCCGCCAACTCGCGGGCTGGAACGGCGATCCCGACGGCTTCGAGTGGAACTGGCGCACCGTCGGCGAATACCTCGACCGCCTCGACAGCGGCATCGGCACCAACGCCTGCTACCTCGCCCCGCACGGCACCATCCGGATGCTCGCCATGGGATGGCACAACCGGCCGCCCGGCGAGAGCGAACTCGCCCGCATGCGCGCCCTGTTGGACCAGTCACTGGCCGACGGCGCGGTCGGCATGTCCACCGGCCTCACCTACACCCCCGGCATGTACGCCGACACCGCCGAACTCGTCGAGCTCTGCCGCGTCGTCGCCGCCCGCGGCGGCTACCACGCACCGCACCAACGCTCCTACGGCGCAGGGGCGTTGGAAGGCTACGCGGAAATGGTGGAGATCTCCCGGCGCTCCGGCTGCCCGCTGCACCTCACCCACGCCACCATGAACTTCGGCGTCAACGAAGGCCGGGCCGGCGAATTCCTCGCCCTGGTCGACAGCGCCCTCGCCGACGGCATCGACATCACCCTCGACAGCTACCCCTACCTGCCCGGCTCCACCACCCTGGCCGCGCTGCTGCCCAGCTGGTCCACCGAGGGCGGCCCCGAAGCCACCCTCGCCCGCCTCGCCGACCCCGCCGCCCGCGCCCGCATCCGCGCCGACGTCGAGGAACACGGCAGCGACGGCTGCCACGGCGTGGTCACCGACTGGGACACCATCCAGATCTCCGGCGTCCGCAACAGCGCCCTCGCCGCCGTCGTCGGCCGCCGCGTCAGCGAACTCGCCGCCGAACAGGGCACCACCGGCACCGACGTCTTCTTCGGCCTGCTGCTCGCCGACCAGCTCGGCACCACCATCCTCCAGCACGTCGGCCACGAGGAGAACGTCCGCGCCATCATGCGCCACCCCGCGCACACCGTCGGCAGCGACGGCCTGCTCGTCGGCGCCCGACCCCACCCCCGCGCCTGGGGCACCTTCCCCCGCTACCTCGCCCACTACAGCCGCGACCTGGGCGTCCTCACCCTCGAACAGGCGATCGCCCGGATGACCGGCCGGCCCGCCCGCCGACTGCGCCTCGACCGGCGCGGACTGGTCCGCCCCGGCCACCACGCCGACCTGGTCCTGTTCGACCCGCAGACCGTCCGCGACACCGCCACCTTCGACCACCCGCGCCGACCCGCCGACGGCATCGTCCACGTCCTCGTCAACGGCGTCGCCGCCCTCACCGACGGCAAGCCCACCGGCGACCTGGCCGGGCGCGCCCTGCGCCGCGACGCGGACGGGCTGGTGCGGGCGGCCGGCGGCCGCGACTAGGGCCTAGGGCCCAGGGCCGGACCAGGCGCGGGAACGCACCTTCATCAACAGGAGCCAGTGACAAACCATGGGAACCGAAGTGACCGATCTGCGCGCCGCGCTGGCCGCACAGCCCGTGATAGCCGTGGTACGCGCCCCGGAGATCCCCGACGCCGTCGCCCTGTGCGAGGCGCTCGCCGAAGGCGGCATCGCCTGGACCGAACTCACCTTCACCACCCCGGACGTGACCCGCCACCTTGCCGCCGCCGCCAAGGCCGGCTGCCGCATCGGCGTCGGCACCGTCCTCACCGCCGACCAGGCCCGCCAGGGCATCGACGCCGGCGCCCGGTTCCTGGTCACCCCCGGCCTGCGCCCCGCCGTCGCCGAGATCGCCCGCGACGCCGAAATCCCCGTCGTCATGGGTGCGTTGACGCCCAGCGAGGTCGCCGACGCCCTCGACCTCGGCGCCGCCGCCGTGAAGATCTTCCCCGCCAAGACCTTCGGCCCCGGCTACTTCAAGGACCTCCACGGCCCCTACCCCGGCATCCCCCTGGTCGCCTCCGGCGGCGTCAACGCCACCAACGCCAAGGCCTTCCTCGACCACGGCGCCCTCGCCGTCTGCGCCGGCACCGACGTCGTCCCCCCGCAGGCCGTCGCGGCCGGCGACTGGCCCGAAATCACCCGCCGCGCCAAGGCGTTCATCGCCTCCCTGGCCTGAGCTCACGCCGGGGACGGCCCAGGCCGGGGACGGCTCGGGCCGGGGACGGCTCGGGCCAGGGCGGGAGGCTCAGGCACCCCGGCGAGCCGCTGGCATCAACCGGTCGGTCGGTGCTGGAAGACCACCTCCGGATTGTCCGGCGAGGGGCCGTCCAGCAGCGGACCGGGGATCCCCTTCAGCGTCCGGTCGAAGAACGCCGTCACGTACGCGCGGGTGATCGCCACCCCGCGGGCCGGCGGGAGGGGCGACGCCGGGAACCCGGCCTGCTCCAGGAGCAGTTCCAGGTCGGTGAAGCTGAAGTGGTCGGAGCCGGTGACCGACAGCCACTCCTTGTAGCCGTCGAGGGCCGTCCAGGCCTGCTCCCAATCCTTGTACTGGTCGGTGCCGCCGGGCGTGTGGCTCAGCATGAGGAACGGCCGGTCGAGCTGGCCGGGCTTCGGGACGGGGTGGAAGGTGCCGTCCATGTTCACCCCGGCCCGAACCCGCGGGTCGGCGATCATCGTGGGGACGGTCGCCGCTCCACCCAGGGAGTGCCCGGCCATGCCGATCTCGTGCTTGTCGATGAGGTGCGCCAGGCGCCAGGCCGAATTGCCGTGCGTCAACCGGTCGATCACGAACGACACGTCCAGCGCGCGGCTGGCGGTGACGGAGTCGAAGTCGAGCGTCTCCGGGTGATCGCAGATCGCGCACGGCGGCGTCTCGCCGTTCGCCAGCGTCTCGCCGCTGTCCTCGTGCGTGTGGCCGACGAGCGCGACGACGTAGCCGCGACTGGCCAGCTCGGTCGCGAGCGAGGTGAGCACCATGCGCGGGTCCTCGTAGCCCGGGGAGAGGACCACCAGCGGATACTTGCCGCGCTGCGGCCGCGCGCCGTTGAAGGCGTGCGTGGTGACGCCGGCGAGATTCTGCGCGGTGACGCCGGAACTCGCCGGCATGTTCCGCTGCCGGATGGCGCCGGCGGCCTCGGCGAGAGTCATGTAGGGGGCCGGAGTGCCCGTGCCGGGGACGGCCGGGTACACCATCGTGACGGTCAGTTGACGGGGGCCGGACGACGGCACCCACGGGTCGGGACGGCTCGCGTCGGTGAGGTGGACGACCTCCTCGCCGGCGGCGTAGCGGCCGGTCGGCGCGGGGAGCGCGCCCTGGAAGGAGCGCGGCAGCGCGCCCGTAGCCGTCGCGGCGGCGTGCACGGTGGACGGCGCGGGCGGGACGGGCAGGGCGGGCGGCGCGGCGAATCCGGTGCCGGTCGCGGCCACCGATGCGGCGAGAGCCAGGATCGCGACCGCGCTGATCCGGCGCCTGCGGTTCGAAGTGCTGTTCATGGGCACGATCCTGCCGAGCCCCGCCCTGACGCTCCATCATGCAGGATTCCGTCTTCACGGTGGTGCTGGGTACACCCCCGAGGCCCCGGCGGCGCGCGCTTCCCTTCGCGCGCCGCCTTCGTCCCGGGCGGCATGGTGCCCGCCGGCCGTTGTCACCCGCCGTTGTCGCCGGGCGGGCGAGGTCAGCGGGCCCGGGTGGTCGAGTACAGGTGGCTGTCGCGGAACTCCGTCGCGGCCAGGGTCTGACCCACGATGATCACGGCGGTGCGCAGCACGCCCGCCGCCTTCACCTGGACGGCGATGTCGCCGAGGGTGCCGCGCAGGACCAGTTCGTCCGGGCGGCTGGCCATCGCGACGACCGCGGCGGGGCAGTCGGGGCCGTAGTGGGGGAGGAGTTCCTCGACGACGCTGTCCACGTAGCGGGCCGCCAGGTGCAGGACCAGCAGCGCGCCGCTCCGGCCGAGGACGGCCAGCTCCTCGCCGGGCGGCATCGGCGTCGCCTGCCGGGCCACCCGGGTCAGGATCACCGTCTGGCCGACCGTCGGGACCGTCAACTCTCGCTTCAGCGCGGCCGCCGCCGCGGCGAACGCCGGAACGCCCGGCACCACCTCGTACGGGATGTCTGCCGCGTCCAGCCGGCGCATCTGCTCCGCCATCGCCGAGAACACCGACGGGTCGCCCGAGTGAAGCCGCGCCACGTCCTGGCCCTCGCGGTGCGCCCGGACGATTTCCGCGATGATCTGGTCCAGGTCGAGATCGGCGGTGTCCACCAGCCGCGCCCCCGGCGGGCAGTCCGCCAGCAACTCCTGCGGCACCAGGCTCCCCGCGTACAGGCACACCCCGCAGCTCGCCAGCGTGCGCTGACCGCGCACCGTGATCAGATCGGCCGCACCCGGGCCGGCACCGATGAAATAGACCGTCACTTCGCCGTTCCTCCGACTTCCCGGACCGCACCGGACACCCCGGCGCCGCCGCTCTCCATCTCGCCCTTGACGACGCTCCACTGCGTCACCGGCATCGCCTGCCGCCACCCCGTGAAGCCGCCCACCGGCACCGCGTGCGCCACGCCCAGCTTCACCAACTCGCCGCCGTGCCGCCGGTACCACTGCGTCAGCAGCGCCTCCGACTCCAGCGTCACCGTGTTCGCCACCAGCCGCCCGCCCGGGCGCAGCGCCGCCCAGCAGGCCTCCAGCACACCCGGCACGGTCAGCCCGCCGCCGACGAACACCGCGTCCGGGACGTCGAGTTCGGCCAGCGCCGCCGGCGCCGCGCCGTGCACCACCCGCAGCCGCGGCACGCCCAGCGCCGCCGCGTTGCGGACGATCCGCCCCACCCGGACCGGGTCGCGCTCCACGCTGATCGCGCGGCAACTGCGGTGCGCCCGCAGCCATTCGATGCCGATCGAGCCGGAGCCGCCGCCGATGTCCCAGAGCAGTTCGCCCGGTGTCGGGGCGAGCGCCGCGAGTGTCGCCGCGCGGATGTGACGCTTCGTCAACTGTCCGTCGGACTCGAAGAGTTCGTCACGCAGGCCGGAAGTCAGCTGCGGGCGCGGCGCGTTGGGGTCGGCGACCGCGCAGTCGATCGCCAGCACGTTCAGCGGATCGCCCGCCGGCAGCGACCAGCCGTCCGCCACGCCCTCGCGCAACGCCTCGGCGGGGCCGCCGAGTTGCTCCAGCACCCGCACCCGGCTCGGGCCGAATCCGCGCTCCGTCAGCAGCTTCGCCACCAGCGCCGGGGTCGAGGCGTCCGCGCTCAGCACCAGCACCCGGCGGCCCGGGTAGAGCGCCGCGTGCAGGGACTCCGGGGCGCGGCCGACCAGCGTCACCACCTCGGTCTCCTCCACCGGCCAGCCCAGTCGGGCGCACGCCAGCGACACGGAGGACGGATGCGGCAGCACCCGCAGCGCGCCGACCGGGACGCCGCACTCGATCAGCGTCCGGCCGATCCCGTGGAACATCGGGTCGCCGCTCGCCAGCACCACCAGCCGCTGCCGCGCGAACCGCTCCAGCAGGCCCGGCACCGAGGGCCGCAGCGGCGACGGCCAGGACACCCGCTGCGCCGTCACCTCGGCGGGCAGCAGCGCCAACTGCCGTGTGCCGCCCAGCACCGCCTCGGCCGCGAGCAGCGCGTCCCGGGCCGTCGGTGACAGCCCGGGCCAGCCGTCCGCACCGACCCCCACCACGGTGATCGCAGACACGCGCAAACTCCTCACAGCTCGGGGGACGGGCAGCCGCAGCCTACCCGCAGCCGACCGTCAAACCCCCCACTAGCTGCGAAGATCCGCTGTGCGACATTGGCCACACCGGGCCGGTCCGGGCAGCCGGTCAGCCGGTCAGTGGGGTGCGGGCAGCACCTGGACGGTCGGCGGCGGGGTGGGGGCGGTGGCCGCGTGGTCGGGCGGGCCGGGGAAGGCGCGGTCGAGGAGCAGCAGGGCGAAGATCTCCTGCTTGATGCCGTCCGGGTGGCGGGAGCGCAGGGTGCGGGCCGGCCGGGCAGGCGTCAGGTGGTCGAGCGCGGTGCCGCTGCGGGACTGCCGTGCGTAGCGGGTGGCGAGATCGGCGGCCGGGGCGGCGACGGGGTCGAGCAGGCTGGTGAGCAGCCGGTGGGGCGGGGCGTTGCGGCGGTCGGTGTCCAGTGTGAAGTCGATGACGCGGACCTGCGTCGGGCGGGCGTGCTCGCCCGACCGGCCGGGCGGGGCGGCCGGGTCGGCCTGTTCGACCTGGTCGGTCAGGTGGGAGCCGTCGTCCAGCCGTGCCGTGACGGGGAGTCGGACCCGGGAGGGCACCTGCCAGAGCAGGTCCGCGCCGCCCGCGAGGGCCGCCCGCCAGGTCGCCGGGTCGGTGGTGCCGCGGTCCGCGAGGACGAGCATGTCGCGGGTCAGCGTCGGGTAGATCGCCTCGGCGAGGGCGCGTTCGTGGGTCGACAGCGGGCCGACGTCGGCGGTCAGCGCGGTGCGGGTGCCGCACTCGACCAGCGCGCTGACGCGGGCCTGCGGGTAGCTGTCGGTCTCCTCCGCGCCGAGCCGGGCGGCGACGCCGGGCGTGTGGCGGGAGGCGGTCCGGGTGCGGGCGCGCTTCTCGGCGGGGAACGGACGGCCGAAGTGCGCGGCGTTCGGCGGCGTGTCCGGGACGTCCAGGATCGCGCCGTCCAGGGCGACCAGCCGCCGGCCCCGGTACCAGGCGTCGGCCGTGCCGGGGGCGGGCGGCGGCGGGCAGGTCCGCTCGAACAGGCGGCGCAGCGGCTCCGCTCCGAGTCGGGACCTGGCGCGGCCGATCGCGGTGGTGGTCGGCACCTGCCAGTCCTGCGGCCACCAGCGCTCCCGCTCCAGGTCGCGCACCAGCAGGCGGGCGACGTCCGGGTAGCCGTGCCCGCCGCCGCACAGCGCCATCGCCAGCACGAAGTAGACCACCACCCGCGCGGGCAGCAGCCGGCTGCGCTGCTCGACCCGGCCGCACTCGACGAGCACCTGGTCGACGAGCTCGGGCGGGAACGCACGCGTCAGTATTCCGAGGGTGGCTCGGTCGGCGGGCCGGAACCCGGTCGGTGGGTGGCTCAACGGGTCGCTCTGCCCTGGCGCTGGCACGACCCGTTCAACGAGTGGCGTGCGGCGAAGTCACCACCGTGCGCGGCGGCGTGGTCCCGGCTTCCGGGGTGGGGCGGCGGGGCGTGGGGGCGGGGCGAGGGCGCGGGGGCGGTGGTCGGGCCGCGGGCGGCGGTCGAACGTGTGGGTGGAGGGCGTCAGTCGAGGGTGTCGGCGGCGCGGTGGAGGGCTTCGGCGGCGCGGGCCAGGAGCCGGCGCAGCTGCTCGCGTTCGGCGGCGGTGAATTCGGCGCTCAAGGCGTTCTCGACGGATTCGGCGCGCTCGTCGGCGAGTTCCAGCGCCGCACGGCCCTGGTCGGTGAGGCGGGCCTCCACGATGTTGCGGTGCCAGCGGTGCTGGGCGCGCTCCACCAAGCCGCGCTCGGTCAGGTGCCGCAGCAGGACGGCCATCGCCTGCGGCGTCACCAGGCAGGCCCGGGCGAGTGCGGCGCCGCTGATGCCCGCGTTCTCGGCGAGCACGTACAGGGCCGCGTACTGGGGCACCGTCAGCCCGGCGGGTTCGACGGCGGCGCGCTTCGCGGCCAGGAGTTCCTGGTGGGCGAGGTGCAGATCGAGGCCGAGACGGTCGCTGGCAGGCATTCCCATGGCGAGGATGCTACAAGGGCTGCTCGGCGTACAGGTGTTGACAGGCATCAATGTATTGATGATCATCGGAGTGTTGAACATGGACAGTGCGGTGCTGTCGCCCGCGGCTGCCCGCCACCTTCCCTCCACCATTGTTGATTTGTCGATCTGTCAGCTCGGCCGATGCCCGTGCCCCGGAGGACCGCACCCCGATGACCGACCCGACCGACCTCTCCTTCCTCTCCGCCCCCGGTTTGGCCGCCGGCTTCGCCGCCGAGACCCGCCCGCGGGCCCACGGCGCCGGCATCGACCTCTTCGAGTACGACCGGGTCACCGCCCCGCTGGAGTCGCTGCTCCAGTGGCCCGACGCCTGCCGCGCCGCCGCCCACCGCCACCGCACCGCCGCCGAACAGGCCGCCGCCCGCGGCCGCACCCGGACGGCCGGCGAACACCACCGCCTCGCCGCCCGCTGGTTCCACCTGGGCGCCCTGATCCCCGACCCCGACCCGGCGCGGTCCGCCGAGCTCGAACGGGAGTCGGACCGGTCGATGGAACTCTCGCTCGCCCTGCTCGAACCCCGGGCCCGCCGCCTGTCCGGCGACGGCTTCACCGGCTGGCTGCGCACCCCGGCGGACGCAACGGGCAAGCGCTTTCCCGTTGCGGTGGTGATCCCCGGCATGGACTCCGCGAAGGAGGAGTTCCACGCCGTCGCCGACGCGCTGCTCGCCCGAGGCGTCGCCGTCCTGGCGATCGACGGCCCGGGCCAGGGAGTGCTGGCCGCCACCACGACGCTGAACGCGACGAGCCACCGGCACGCCGTCACCCGGGCCCTGGACGCCCTCGCCGCGCTCGACTCCGAGCCCGGAGCCGACTCGACCACCGCCGCGGAGCGAATCGACCCCGAGCGGATCGCCGTGGTCGGCCTCAGCCTCGGCGGCTACCTCGCCGCCGCCGTCGCCGCCCACGACCCCCGCGTGACGGCGGCGGCACTGGTCAGCGGCCCGTACCGCCTGGAGTGGGACGCGCTCGTCCCGTTCGTCACTGCCACCCTGAGCCGGCACTGCGGGAACCCGGACGCCGCCCGCGAGTTCGCCGACCACCTCGACCTCGCCGCGCTCACACCGCGACTGACCCGCCCGCTCCTGCTGGTGGAGGGCGGCCAGGACCGCATCCCCGGCGTCACCAACGCCGAGGCCCTCGCCGCCCACCTCCCGCACGCCGAGGTCCTGCACGTCCCCCACGGCAACCACCTGCTCGGCAACGCCCTGCCGGACTGGCTGCCGGACACCGCCGACTGGCTGGCCGAGACGCTGCGCGCCGGGTGAGCGAGCCGGACCCTGCTCCACGTCCCGGCGTGAAGCGGCGAACCGCCGACGGCGTGAAAGGTGCGGCGGCACCTCCGGCCGGGGCATCATCGAGCGACCATGGAGTCCTCAATTCCCCTGCTCTACCTCGACGTCGACGGCCCGCTGATCCCGTTCGGCGGCGACCCGGCTCGGCACCGCACCCACCTGACGGCGCGGCGGGTCCGCGAGCTGACCGGCGAGTCGAATCCGCTGCTGATCCGGGTGGATCCGCAGGTCGGACGTCAACTCGCGGCGCTGCCATGCCGGTTGGTGTGGGCGACCACCTGGTTCGAGGACGCCAACGCGTGCCTCGCCCCGCTGCTCGGACTGCCCCCGCTGCCCGTTCTGCCCGACCCGCCCCCCGCTGTGCCCCACCCGGGGCCCCGCGTGCACTGGAAGACTCCCGCGCTGGTCGCCCACGCCGCCGGAAGCCCGTTCGCCTGGGTCGACGACGAGATCGCCGACGCCGATCGCGAGTGGATCGCCCACCAGCATCCCGGGCCGGCCCTGCTGCACCGCGTCGATCCCGAAGTCGGCCTCACCGAAACCGACTTCACCGTGCTCGCCGCCTGGCTGCGCGACCCGACCTGACAGCCCCGCCTGAAGGCCCGGCCCGAATGCCCGGACCTGACAGCGGAGACCGGACCCGCGGAGGCCCGTCCTGGTCGGACGACGGGAGGCTGTTGGGCGCGGGAATGCCCTCCGCCGGGCGACCGGTGGGGGGTCCGGCGCTCGCCCTACGCCTCCGGCCCGTTACGGCGGCCGCGCGGTCCTGCCTACTGTCTCCCCATGGATCTCACCGGGACGTTGGACGAGGCGCTCGAACGCCTGCACCTCTCCGGGCCCGAGCGGCTCGGACGGCTCACCAACCACGCACCGATGGCCGTCGAGGCCCTCGCCGCCCGTGGCCGGGCGGACGCGGTGCACCGCTGGCTCGACCGGTACGCCGACAAGCTGGAGGACCACCCGTCCCGCGTCGAGCCGGTCACGGACGCCAACTGGCCTTCGGCGCTGGGGGATTCGAGGCGGGTGGCCGACTGGATCGAGTACTTCGAGCGCGAACTCGCCGAGCACCCCTGGCGCGAGGTGCTCGGCGCGTGGTGGCCCCGCCTGCTGCCCGGGATCCACGGCGGCTCGACGCACCCGGTGATCCGGGTCGGCCACGCCGTGCGCACCCTGCTGGCCGGCCCGCCGACCGGGCCCCGGCTGGCCGAACTCGCCCACGGCCTGGGCTACTGGGCCGCCCGCCACCGTCTCGTCCCGGCACGTACGGCGCTGCCCGCCGCCGAGTCCGCGGCCGCCGCCCTCGCGCAGGTCCCGCGCATCGCCGTCCAGCAGGGCGGGTTCCCCGACCGGCTCGACCACGTCGCGGCCCTGCCGACCTGGGCGGACGCGACGACCGAACCGGCCGAGGCACAGCGCCGCCTCACCGAACTGGTCCGGGCCGCGACGCACCGGTACGCCACCCACGGCCACGGCGAGCAGACGATGCTGGTGCACGCCGCCACCGCCCCCAACGCCGTCCTGCGCACCCTGCCCGCACTCCCGCCCGCACTGTGGCTGTCGAGCCTGCACGCCGCCTGGACGGCCGCCGCGACCGTGACCGCGATGTACGCCCCGGCCACCGCACTCCACCGCGAACCGGCCGGCGGCCTCACCGCCGAGGACGTCCTCGACCGGGCGCTGGCACACGGCGACGAGCACGTCATCAAACTGACGGACACCGCCCTGGACATCGGCGACCCGCAGTCCTTGGCGGCGGCGCTGCGCGCGATGGAACTGACCGCCCCGATCGGCTGACGACGTCGCTCCCGGGCAGCCCGGCCCCGGGCGACGGCGGAAGCGCAGGTCAGGACGTCGAGTGGTATTCGAGCTGGTACCACGTGCGGGTGTCCGGGTAGGCGGCGCAGGACCACTGGTCGACGCGGGAGTCGTTGTGCTGCAGGGCGGTGCCCGCCTCGAAGCAGTCGAGGTAGGTGCTGAACCCCGCTACCTCGTACCAGCCTTCGTCGGCGGACGCGAGCGGGGCGGCGAGGTAGAGCAGGCCGGTTCCCGCGGCGAGGGAGAGAGCGGTCCAGGCGAGCAGCGAGCGCACGGCGATTCCTCTTCCGGTCGGGCCCGAGGGCGGTTCGGCCGAGGCTATGCCGGGGCCCGTACGGACCGGGCCGCCCGACACAGTGCTGCCGCCCGAGCGCACCCGGACGGCCGAGCGGGGCGGCCGGTGGGGGCGGCCGGTGGGGGCGGCCGGTGGGAGTTCAGCCCGTGAGCGGGCCGCCGAGGTGGCGGTTGCGGGTGCGGCGGGCGGCGAGGCGTGCGGCGTCCGGGAGTTGGGCGAGTTCGGCGAGGGCCCGGGTGATGGCGGCAGCGAGGTGGTCGCGCAGGTGGGCGGGGTCGTCGGTCTCGGGAACGACCTGGTCGACCAGGCCGGTGGCGGTGAGCGCGGCGGCGGTGATGCCCTGGGCGCGGGCGAGTTGAGGGGCGTGCTCGCCGTCGCGGTGGACGATGGCCGAGGCACCCTCGGGCGGCAGCGGGGCGAGCCAGGCGTGCTGGGCGGCGATGACCCGGTCGGCGGGCAGCAGGGCGAGCGCGCCGCCGCCGCTGCCCTGGCCGAGCAGGACGGCGAGGACGGGCGTGCGCAGGCCGACCAGGGTGGTCAGGCAGTGCGCGATCTCCAGCGCCACGCCGTCGAGTTCGGCCTCGACGGAGAGTTCGGCGCCGACCGTGTCGACCACGGTGAGCAGCGGCATGCCCAACTCCTCGGCCAGTTCCGCCTGTTGCCGGACGGCCCGCAAGTCGGCCGCGGTGAAGGGGAGTTCGGAGCGCTGCTGGGCGACCACCATCACCGGGCGCCCGCCGATCAGCGCGAGGGCCCGGACGAGTGCGCTGTCGCCGTCCAGCGGGAGGAGCAACTCTGCGGTGTGTTCGAGGAGTTGGAGTGCGGAGAGCCGGTCGGGACGGCGGCTGCGGAGCACCGACTCCCAAGCGTCCCAGGCGTCCCCGGGGGCGGCGGGGGTGACGGGGGCGTCTCCGGGGGCCGGGGCGGGGGAGGTGGCAGGCGACGGCGGACCCGCGAGGTCCGGTCGGGCGGTGAGGACGGCGAGGGCACGGGAGGCGAACGCGCGCAGCCGCTCCGGCGGGACGATGGCGTCCAGGCGGCCGTTGGCGGCGAGGGTCTCGGCGCGCTGGACGCTGGGCGGCAGCGGCTCGCCGCGCAGTTCCTCGTAGACGCGCGGGCCCAGGAAGCCCAGCCGGGCGCCCGGTTCGGCGAGGACCAGGTGGCCGAGGGTGCCCCAGGAGGCGAACACGCCGCCCATGGTGGGGTTGCGCAGGTAGGACAGGTACGGCAGGCCCGCCGCGCGGTGGGCGTGGACCGCGGCGGTGACCCGGACCATGCACAGGAACGCGGCGGAGCCCTCCTGCATGCGGGTGCCGCCGGAGACCGGCAGGGCCAGCAGCGGGAGGCGTTCGGCGGTGGCACGCTCCACGGCCCGGGTGATCCGCTCGGCCGTGGCGACGCCGATCGAGCCGCCCAGGAAGCCGAACTCGCAGGCGACCAGCGCCAGCGGCCGGCCGTCCAGCAGGGCGCGTCCGGTCAGCACCGCCTCGTCCAGGCCGGTGCGGGCGCGGGCCCGGGCCAGGGCGTCCCGGTAGTCGGGGTCGGCCGGCTCGGTGGTGACGGGCTCGTCCCAGGAGGTGAAGCTGCCGGGATCGACCAGCAGATCGAGGAGCTGGCGTGCCATCACCTGGGGCCTCCGTCGAGGGGGAGCGTGAACACGGGGAGCGTGCGCACGGGGGAGTGTGCCGGGCCGAGGAGCGGGCCGGGCCGGGAAGTGCCGAGCCTACGGGCGGACCGGGGCCGCCGGTGGATGCGCCGCACAGTGGTGACGCGGATCACCGCCGAGCGGGCCGGCCCAGGCTGGTCGGGTCGCCCGGGGCGGTCGGGTCGTCCGGGCCGGTCGGGTCGTCCGGGCCGGGTGCGGGAAACGTGACGCAGCAGACACGGAGCTAATTAGTATCTCAGATACGGAATTGGCTAGAGTCAGCGCCGTGAGGCTGACCAAGAGCACCGACATCGCACTGCGCATCGCCATGCGTCTGGCGGTGCTCGACGAGGACCAGACCCCGACCACCCGCGAGGTGGCCGAGGCGGTCGACGTCCCCTACAACCACGCGGCGAAGGTGGTCAGCCGTCTCCAGCACCTGGGCGTGGTCGAGGCCCGGCGCGGGCGCGGCGGAGGGCTCGTCCTCACCGCCGCCGGCCGCAACGGATCGCTCGGCCGGATCGTCCGGGAACTGGAGGGCGCCGGGGACGTGGTCGGCTGCGAGGACCAGCCGCCGTGTCCGCTGCGCCACTCCTGCCGACTGCGCGGGTTGCTGCGCCAGGCACAGGAAGCGTTCTTCGCGACGCTCGACCCACTGACCGTGAACGACCTGGTCGGTCCGCCGACCGGGCCGGTCCTGCTCGGACTGCCCGGCCGTGGCTAGCCGGGGGTTCGGGGTGGTCCCGGGGCTGCCCCGGCGCGTCCGGAAAGCGCTTTCCAACTGCACTTCGTCAACTGATCGCCAGACGGACGCCGTCGGTCGCCGGCCGATCGCGGGTTGATCGGCACGGGCCAGCAGCAGTCACTTTCCGTCACCATCGGTCAACAGCAGGCATTCCCATACCGTTGAATACGCATCTCAGATGCGAGTTTGGAGCTCCGGATGCTGTCCGAGAAGTCCGCGCAGACCGTTCGCGCCACCCTGCCCGTGGTGGGGGCGGCCATCGAGCAGATCACCGGCTCGTTCTACCAGCGGCTCTTCGCCGCCCACCCCGAGCTGCTGCGCGACCTGTTCAACCGCGGCAACCAGGCCGACGGCAGCCAGAAGTCGGCCCTCGCCGGCTCCATAGCCGCCTTCGCCACCGCCCTGGTGAACAACCCCGACGAGCGACCGGACGCCATGCTCGCCCGCATCGCCCACAAGCACGCCTCGCTGGGCGTCACCGGCCCGCAGTACCAGGTCGTCCACGACCACCTGTTCGCCGCCATCGTCGAGGTGCTCGGCGACGCCGTCACCCCCGAGGTCGCCGAGGCCTGGGAAGAGGTGTACTGGCTGATGGCCAACGCGCTGATCGCGATCGAGGCCCGCCTGTACGAGCAGAGCGGCACCCACGGCGAGCGCCGCCCCTACCTGGTGGTCTCCCGCTCCGCCGAGACCGCCGACGTGGCCACCTTCGTGCTGCGCCCGGCCGACGGCGGCCCCGTCCCGGCCCACAAGCCCGGCCAGTACGTCTCGGTGCAGGTCGAACTCGCGGACGGCGCACGGCAGATCCGCCAGTACAGCCTGTCCGGCCGGCCCGAGAACGGCCTGCGGATCACCGTCAAGCGGGTGGCCGGCGACCCGGCCGGCGAGGTCTCCACCCACCTGCACCAGCACGTCGGCCAGGGCGACACCCTGCTGGTCAGCCACCCCTTCGGCGACGTCCAACTGGCCGACGAGGACCGCCCCGTGGTGCTGGCCTCGGCGGGCATCGGCTGCACCCCGATCATCGGCATGCTGGACCACCTCGCCGAGACCGGCGCCACCCGCAGGGTGATCGCCGTCCACGGCGACCGGCAGGAGTCCGCCCACGCCTTCCGCGAGGACTTCGCCCGCCTGGTCGAGAAGCTGCCGAACGCCGAGGCGCACGTCTGGTACGAGCACCCCGAGGGCGAGTGGCCCGCCGCGCGCACCGGCCGCGTCGACCTGTCCGGCCTGGACGTCCCCGCCGGCGCCGTCGCCTACCTGTGCGGCCCGCTGCCGTTCATGCGCTCGGTGCGCACCCAGCTGCTGGAGGCCGGTCTGCCCGCCGCCGACATCCACTACGAGGTGTTCGGCCCGGACATGTGGCTCGGCCAGAACTGACCCGCCGGGAAAGCGGTTTCCGGCCCCGGTGCGGAACGGCCGCGCCGGGGCCGGGGCTGGGGCCGGGCCCGTCGGCCACAGCGAGGCGGTGACGTCCGCGCCGGGGCCGGATCCTCAGGTCACAGCGAGGCGGTGATCGCGTCCCACAGCGCGACCCGGGCCCGCAGCGCGGTGCGGACCGTCGCCGCGCACTCCTCCCAGCGCTCGGTGTCGTCGCCGCACAGGTCGATCAGCATCTGCATGGCCATCGGGGTGTGCTGCTCGCCGTCCACCTCGATGTGCCGGGCCAGGTAGTCCTTGAAGATGCTCAGCCGGCCCGCCGCGTCGTCGATCCGGACCACCTGCTCGAACATCTCCGGGATCAGGTCCTCCCGGCCGAACGCGAACGCCGCGGCCTGGCAGTGCACCGGCGCGTCCTCGATGATCCCGAACGTGACGGCCGTGAACTCTGCTGCCGCGGACGGGATTTCGGCGAGCTTCGCGGCCTCCGCCACGGGCCGGCCGGAACGCACCGCCGCCAGGAACGCCTCGACCGGGGCGGTGTCGGCCCCCGCCTTCGCCATGCCGTCCAGGTACAGCTCGAAGTGGCTGATGTAGCCGTCGCCGAGCTCGTCGCTCTCCTCCACCAGCACGATCTCGTTGATCAGCCGGCGGCTCGCGGTCGGGCCGTCCGGCAGCCACGGCAGGCTCACACAAGTGAGCTGCCGCTGAAGGCACTTGAGCAGGGACATGAAGTCCCAGACGGCGAACACGTGGGTCTGCTGGAAGGTCCGCACCTTCTCCAGGCTGTCCAGCGCCAGGTACATCGGGTGGGAGACCACCTCGCGGCGGACCTCCTCGATCGACTCGCGCAGGGCGGTCAGGCCGGGGTGGCTGCGGTCCCAGTGGTAGCGGTCGCTCATGGCTGCTCTCCTCAAGGAGTGTGGTGAGGGTGATGTGGTGTGGTGGAACAGGGGGAATGGGGTGAACGGGGGGAATGGGGCCAGCAGGGAACGCGGGGGCAGGGCTACTTGAGGACGGCGCGGATCGCGTCCCGCAGCTGCTCGGCGTCCGGTTGGAGCGCCCGGTCCAGGCCGAGCGCGAACGGCAGCACCGCGCCGTCCGGCCGGGTCACCCGGCGCGGCGGGGCGAGCAGCCGGCCGTCCTCGCTGGCGACCGCCAGCACCTCGGCGGCGAAACCGGCGAAGCGGTTGGAGTCGTCCAGCACGACCAGCCGCCCGGTGCGTTCCAGGGAGGCCAGCAGTGCGGCACGGTCGAGCGGGTACAGGGTGCGCGGATCGAGCACCTCCACCGACACCTCGCCCGCCAACTCCTCGGCCACCGCCAGAGCTTGGTGCACCAGGTGGCCCACCGCGACCACCGTCACGTCGGTGCCCGCCCGGTGCGTGCGGGCCACGCCCAGCGGCACCGGCTCCAGCGGCGCCGTAACGTCCTCGCGGACGCCGAGCGCGCCCGCCGGGGCGAACAGCACCACCGGGTCGTCGTCCGCGATCGCCGAACTCAGCAGCCCGTACGCGTCGGTGGGCGTCGCGGGGACCAGCGTCTTGATGCCGACGTGCGCGAACAGGCCGTAGGGGTGGTCCGAGTGCTGGCCCGCCCAGCCGCTGCGGGAGCCCGAACCCGGCACCACCACGGTCAGCGGCACCCGCGCCTGGCCGCCCGTCATCAGCGAGAACTTGTGTGCCTGGTTGGCGAGTTGCTCGAAGACCAGGAACAGCAGCGAGGGGATCTGCAACTCGATCACCGGCCGCATCCCGGCCAGCGCCGCGCCGATGCCCGCCGAGGTGAACGCCTGCTCCGACAGCGGGGTGTCCACCACCCGCTCGGCGCCGAAGCGCTGCTGCAGGCCCAGCGTCAGCCCGGCCAGGCCCGCGCC
Source organism: Kitasatospora sp. NPDC004531 (assembly GCF_053602195.1). Classification (NCBI taxonomy): domain Bacteria; kingdom Bacillati; phylum Actinomycetota; class Actinomycetes; order Kitasatosporales; family Streptomycetaceae; genus Kitasatospora; species Kitasatospora sp. NPDC004531. The sequence continues at coordinate 31,032 of NZ_JBSGDD010000013.1, forward strand.
CACGTCCTCGCCGAGCACGCACACCGCCGGGTCGGCCGCCAACGCGTCCGTCAGCGCCCGGTTCATCGCCTTCGCGTACGACAGCAGGGTCACAGTGCCGCTCCCGACCGGGGCCGCAGCCCGCTCGCGTACAGGTGGTCGCCGGCCGTCGCCGGATCAGGCTCGGGCGAGGCTAGCGCGAACCCGGCCGCTTCGGAAAGGAGTTGGACGATCTCCGCATCGACGGCGGAGACCGCGGACGCGGACAGCGCGGCCGCCGCCGACACCAGCGGATCGCGGGCCCGCCAGGCCGCCACCTCCTCCGGGGTGCGGTAGGCGAGCCGGAAGCGGCGCTCCATGGTGTGGTGCGCCTCGAAGCGGTACGTCAGGCACTCCAGGAAGGCCGGGCCGCCGCCCGCGCGGGCCCGGGCCACCAGCCGCTCGGCCGCCGCCCGGACGGCCTCCACGTCCATGCCGTCCACCGTCTCCGCCGCGATGCCGAACGCCTCCGCCCGGCCGCACGCCGAGCCGCCCACGGCCGCCCCGGCCGGCAGCGTCGTCGCATAGCCGTTGTTCTCGCACACGAACAGCACCGGGGCCCGCCAGATCGACGCCAGGTTCAACGCCTCCAGCAGCACCCCCTGGTTGAGCGCGCCGTCGCCGAAGAACGACGCCACCACCCGGGAGCGGCCCTGCCGCTGCGCCGCCCAGGCCGCGCCGACCGCGATCGGCGCGCCCGCCCCGACGATGCCGTTCGCGCCCAGGATGCCCAGCGAGAAGTCCGCGGCGTGCATCGACCCGCCCCGGCCCCGGTTCAACCCGCCGACCCGGCCCGCGAGTTCGGCCAGCAGCCGGCCCGGGTCGGCGCCCTTGGCGAGCACGTGGCCGTGGCCCCGGTGGGTGGACGTCAGCTGGTCCTCCGGCGCGAGCGCGGCGCACACGCCGACCGCCACTGCCTCCTGGCCGATGTACGGGTGGGTGCCGCCGACGATCAGCCCCGACCGCACCCACTCCAGGGCCAGCTCCTCGAAGGAGCGGATCAGTCGCATCGCCCGGTACCGCCCGGCCGGGTCCGCGAGGTGGGGCAGGCTCACCGGCCCGACCGCCACAGCACCGGGCAGAACTCCGGGTCCGCGTAGTCGGGAAGGCCGTCCGCCGTCCGCCGCACCACCGCGTCGTGGTTGTACACCACCGGCGAGCCGTCCGGCCGGAGGTACGAGCGGTAGCGGTTGGCACCGTCCTGCAGGTGCAGCGAGACGGCCCGGCGCGGCTGCGCGGAGCGGTTCGGGCCGGAGCCGTGGTAGGTCCGGCAGTGGTGGAAGGAGACGTGCCCGCGGGGGATCTCCACCGGCACGATGTTCACCTCCGAGCCGTTGAACTCCGCGTTCTCGTGCAGCAGTTGCTCCAGCTCGGAGCGGTCGCGGGCGGCGAAGTGCCGGGTCGAGTCGTCGCCGCCCGGGCGCTCCTCCCAGCGGTGGCTGCCGTCCACCATGGCGATGGTGCCCATCTCCCGGGTGCAGTCGTGGAACGGCACGAACGCGGTCAGCATCCGCTGCGAGGTGGAGGTCTGCCAGTAGTGCTTGTCGAAGTGCCAGGGCACGATGTTGCTCGGCTCGCCCGCCACCGGCGGCTTGTAGATCAGCGTCGCCTGGAACACCCGGATCTCCTCGGCCTGCGCCAGGCGCGCCGCGACCGCGCCCAGCAGCGGCTTGCGCAGGATGCGGCCGATCTCCGCGTGCTCGTAGTGCACGTAGTCGTTGTGCCGCTGCACCGGGCCGTCGGCCGGCGTCCAGGACGCCAAGTGCGGCGGCCGCGCGGGCAGTTCGCGATCCCGCTCGCCCGCGTAGTACCGCTCGGTGGCGGCCTGCAGCGCGTCCAGCTCGTCGTCGTCGAACAGCCGCCGCGACAGGTACCAGCCGCGCTCCGCGTACTCCAGCACCTCCTCGGCGGTCGGCAGCAGCGCCGACTCCTCCTCCGACAGCCCGAACGGGTCGATGGCGGTGGTCACTTGAGGGCTCCCCTTCGGTCGATGGTACGGGCGTCGGTCAGTGGTCGGCGGTGGCGGCGCGCTCGCGCTCCACCGCCTCGTAGAGAGCTTTGATGTTGGCGGTGCCGAACGAGCCCGCGCCACGCCGCTCCACCAGTTCGAGGAAGAAGGTCCGGCGCGGATGGGTGGAGCGGGCGAAGATCTGGAACAATTCGCCGCCGTGGTCGCGGTCCACCAGCACGTTCGTCTCGCGCAGCTCGCCGACCGGGATGCCGGTCGGGCCGAGGCGCGCCTCCAGCGCCCGGTAGTACGCGCCCGGCGTGGACAGGAAGGCCACGCCCCGGGCGCTCAACTCCCGTACCGAGGAGGTGATCGAGGCGGTGGAGAACGCCACGTGCTGGACGCCCGCGCCGCCGTGCGCCTCCAGGAAGCCGTCGATCTGGCCGGCCGCCCGCGAGGTGTCCGGCTCCAGCAGGGTGAACGTGACGCGGCCGCACGGGCTCTGCACCACCCGCGAATCCATCGCCTGGGCGCCGACCTCGATGTACTCGCGGAAGATCTCCCGGAAGCCCAGCCCGCGGATCGCCCACTCCACCGAGGCGTCCAACTCCCCGCCCGGCACCACGATCGCGACGTGGTCCAGCTCCAACAGCCCGCCCCCGCCGAGCAGTTCATCCGGGGGAAGGAGGTCCTGCGCGTCCGCGAAGCGCACCGCCAGGTCGCCGAACCCGGAGACCGTGCCCGCGCCGTCCAGGCAGCCGCCACCCGCGTTCAGCGCCCGCTCGGCCGCCGCGGCCGCCGCCACCTGGTCCGCGTGCCGCAGCGCGATCACCGCGACGCCGTCCCCGTGCCGCCGCACCCACTCGGTGACCTGGTGCTCGGCGTCCGCCGCCGAGGTCACCAGCAGCCGGATCGAGCCCTGGTGGGCCAGCACCTGCACGGTGCCCGGCGAGGTGCGCAGCGGCCGGTCCAGTGCGAAGCCCCAGTCGTCGCGCAGCTGCGCGGCGTACTTGTGGGCGTCCTCCACGTACAGTTCGAGGTAGGCGATGCCCGACACGGTCATGAGTTCCCTCCGAGGTGCGTGCCCGCGTGGCCGAAGTGCCGCTCCGCGAGGCCGAGTTGCCGGCCCGGAATGCTCGGCGGGCCGAACACCAGGCTCAGGTTGTGCCCGCCGAAGGCGAACGAGTTGGACAGCGTGTGGCGCACCGGGCGGCGCTCCGCCGAGCCGCGCACGTGCCGCAACTCGCAGTCGGCGTCGACCTGTTCGAGGTTGAGCGTGGGCGGCAGCAGGCCCTCGGCGACGGCCAGCGCCGACACCGCCGCCTCCACCGCCCCGGCGGCGCCCAGCAGGTGGCCGGTCGCGCCCTTGGTGGAGCTGACCGGCGGGCCGGCCGCGCCGAACACCTCGCGCAGCGCGGAGACCTCCGCCCGGTCGCCCAACTTGGTGCCCGTGCCGTGGGCGTTGACGTAGTCCACCGCCGAAGGCTGCAGCCCGGCCGAGCGCAGTGCCGCGCGCATCGCGCTCGCCGCGCCGGCCCCGTCGGGGCGCGGCATGGTCGGGTGGTGGGCGTCGGTGGCCGCGCCCCAGCCGGACAGCTCCGCGTACGCCGACGCGCCGCGGGCCGCCGCGTGCTCGGTGCGCTCCAGGACCAGGACGGCGCTTCCCTCGCCCAGCACGAACCCGTTGCGGCGGGCGTCGAACGGTCGGGACGCCTGCCTCGGGTCGTCCCAACCTGCGGCGAGCGCACGGGAGTTGTCGAAGGCTGCGGCGATCGTGGGGTGCAGCGGGGCCTCGGCCCCGCCGCACACCACCACGTCCGCCTCGCCGCCGCGGATCAGCCGCAGGCCCTCGGCGACGGCCTGGGCGCCGGCCGCGCAGGCGGTGATCACGGCCGAGCTGTAGCCGCGGATGCCGTGCGTGATGGCGATCCGGGCGGCCGCCATGTTGGACAGCATGCCCGGCAGCAGGTACGGGCTGACCGCCGCCCGGCCGCGCTCGCGGCGCCCGGCGGCCTGCTGCTCGTAGCTCTCCAGCCCGCCGCCGCCGGTGGCCAGGACGACCGCCACCCGTTCGGGGTCGGTGTCCTGACGGATCGTCAGTTTCGCGTCGGCGAGGGCGTCGTTCGCGGCGGCCAGGGCGAGCAGCAGGAAGCGGTCGGCGCACCGGGTCTCGGTCGGCGGCAGGACTTCGGCGGCGGGCACGGCCGGGGCGATGCCGGCGACCCGCAGCCAGCCGGCCGCCGGGTGGTCGGCGGGCGGGGCGCTCAGCCCGGAGCGGCCGTCGGCGAGGGCCCGGAACACCTCGGGGACGTCGCGGCCGAGCGGTGTCACCCAGCCGATGCCGGTGATCTGCGCGCCGGGCGCCCTCACCGGGCGCCGGCCGCGTTGAGGTGCTGCTGCCGCAGCAGGACCTTGCGGACCTTGCCGGTCGGGCCGACCGGGATGCGGTCGTCCGGCACGGCGAGCACGGCGCGCACGGTGTCGGCGACGTACGGCTCCAGCGCGGCCAGCACCCGGGCGGTCAGCTCGTCGGACTCGCTTGCGTCCGGGGCGAGTTGGAGCAGCACGTCGGTGACGACGCGGTCGCCGTCGCGGAACGCCACCATCGTGCAGTCGAGCACGTCCGGGCAGGCGGCGAGGACGCGTTCCTCGCCGGCGGCGGTGTGCAGGCGGCGGCCGTCGCCGAGGTCGACAGTGTCGACGGCGCGGTCCACGTGGTAGTAGTAGCCGTCCTCGTCGCGGTACATCAGGTCGCCGGTGAGGAAGTAGTCGCGCAGGCGGGTGCGGTGGGTGGTGGCGGAGTCGTTCCAGTAGCCGACCGCGAGGGTGGGGGAGCGGGTGCCGAGTTCGCCGACCTGGTTCGGGCCGAGCTCGTTGCCGTCGGGGTCGAGGATCGCGCAGTCGACGAAGGCGTGCGGGCGGCCCACGCAGCGGCCGTAGCGGTCGGAGTCGACGGTGTGGGTGATGAAGAAGTGCGAGTGGCCCATCTCGGATGAGCCGAGGCCGTCGATGAACACCGAGCCGGCGGTGCGGACCCGGCCCTGCCGGGTGGCGATCTCGCGGGAGCCCTGGGCGACCAGGCGGCGGATGTGGGTCTCGTGCGCGCAGTCGCCGGTGTTCCACCACAGGCCGACCGAGGACAGGTCGCGGGCGGACAGGTCGTGCCGAGCCAGGTCGGCCCAGGTGGTGGCGAACCCGTACACGCCGAGCGGCTGCCAGCGCTCGACGGCGTCCAGCACCACGCGGCCCGACTGGCTGGACAGCAGGTGCAGTTGGGCGTCGAAGCTGAGCGCCAGGTTGACCGCGATCAGGGTGGCGGCGTGCGCGGCGGGCAGCGCGCTGAGCACCCGGTCGATGCCCTGCGGGCGGGGCAGCAGCAGCCGGTGGCGGATCGCCGCGTACAGGCTCTGATGCGAGTGCAGCACCGCCTTGGGCAGGCCGGTGGTGCCCGAGGAGTGCGTGATGGCGACCGGGTCGGAGGGCCAGTGCCGGTACGGGTCGGGAGCGGACTCCGGATCGCCGTCGGCGAGTTGCTCGGTGCCGGTGAGCAGCTTGGTGCCGATGTCGCGGCCCGCCAGCGCCCTGGCGTGGTCGCTGTCCGCGAGCAGGCCGACCGCGTTCAGGCGGCGCAGGTAGCGAGCCGAAGTGTCGGCGTCCAGCGCCGGGTTGAGCAGCGCGGGGATGGCGCCGAGCCGGGTCAGCGCGAGGAACGCCAGCACCTGGTCGGCCGCCGCGGACGCCTGCACCGCCACCGGATCGCGCCGCCGCACCCCGAGCCGGTGCAGCGTGGACGCCCGCTTCCTTACCGCCAGGTCGAGCTGACGGAGCGTCAGGGCGGTGTGGGCGGGGTGGCCGTCGACGGGCGTGTCGAAGGTCAGGGTCGGCGAGTCGAGGCCGAGTCCCTGCTCGACCCGGGTGGTCAGGACGTTGCCGGCGCCGACGGAACTGTCCTCGGACAGCACGGCGCGCAGGGTGCGGAGGCTCATGGATCCCGTTCTTCTCGTGGTGCTTCTCGTGGTGCGGGGATGTCGGCGGGGCCGGTGCGGGGATGTCGGCGGGGCTTCGGCGTCTCAGGGGGCGAGCAGGACGGCGCTGGCGCGGTCGGGCGGACCCTGGACGGCGGTGATCAGGAGGACCTGCTCGGCGTCGCCGTCCTCGATCAACAGCCGGGCGCGGTCGTGCAGTTCGGCCTCGGCGTCGAAACCGGGGCCGAGCGCGACCACCGGCCCGTCGAGCTGCCAGCGGGCGGCGAGGTGGCCGAGGACGGCGTTCGGGTTGGACTGGAAGAACAGCAGCGGCGGGACACGCCGCCCGGCGCCGGTGGCCCGGGAGAGGGCGTCCGCCGTGCCGGTGTCGCCGGTCGGGCTGACCAGCAGCAGGGCGGTGCACGGCGCGCCGAGGGCGGGCGGCGGGCCGTAGTGGCGGTGCAGGCAGCGGTCGGCGGTGGCGGCCACCAGCGGGTTGAAGCTGGACTCCACGAACCCGGCGATGGGCGGGAGGCGGTCGTCCGGGCGCTCGGGCCAGGCGGCGGACGCCAGCACCCGCAGCGGGCCGGTCAGCTCCCGGGGCGCGAGGGCGTCCTGCGGGGGCGTGGTGACGGCGGCGGTGGTCATGCGGCGGCCACCAGGAGTGCGGTGTTCGCGCCGCCGAACGCGGAGTTCAGGGTGAGTGCCAGGCCGGGTGCGGCGCGGCGCGGACGGTCGAGCACCAGGTCGAGCGGGCAGTGCGGGTCCGGGTGCTGCCAGCCGGCGTTGACGGGCAGCTGCCCGGCCTGCAACACGCCGACGGTGACGGCGAGTTCGAGCAGCGCGGAAGCCTCCAGGGCGTGGCCGTGGACGGACTTGGTGGAGCTGACCGGCGGGGTGCCGGCGGGGAAGACGGTGCGCAGCGCGGCGGCCTCGGCGAGGTCGCCGAGCTTGGACCCGGCCCCGTTGGCGTTGACGTAGCCGATCGCGTCCGGCCTGGCGCCCGCCCGGGCCAGGGCGTGCCGCACCGCCCGGGCCAGGCCGGTGCCGTCGGGGTGCGGCCGGCAGACGTGGTGGGCGTCGCCGGTGCGGGCCCAGCCGGCGATCCGCGCCAGGGGTTCGGGCCCGCCGCGGCGGCGCAGCGAGGGCACCGATTCGAGGACCACGGCCACCACCGCGTCGCCCAGCAGCATGCCCTGCCGGCCGAGGCTGAACGGGCGGACGGCGCCGTCCCCGGCCAGCGCCCGGCCGGCGTCGAACACCGCGAAGGTGTCCGGCTCGACCAGGTAGCCGGCCGCGACCAGCACGCGTTCGCGGCGGCCGGAGGCGATCAGCGCGGCGGCGTCGGCGACGGCCGTGGCGGCCGCCACGCACGCGCCGGTGTACACCCTGGGCCGCAGCCCGGTGCGTTCGGCGACCTCGGCGGCGACCGGTGCGGCCCGCCGGTCGCCGTGCAGGGCGAGCAGCAGTTCCTCGGGTGCGCCGCCGGCGAGTGCGCCCGCCTCGCCCAGCACGGCCACCAACTGGTCTGCCAGACCCGGGAGTTCGGAGCCGGAGGCGGTCGCGGCGCGGTCGGTGCGGTGCCCGGCGGTGGAGAAGCGGTCCACCGGGGCGAACGCGGGACGGCCGGCCAGCGCGCCGTCCAACAGGGCCGGGAGCCCCGGGCCGAACGCGGAGCGGACGCCGATGCCGCCGACCAGGACGGTGCGCCGCGGCGGACCGTTCCGGAGAGCGGTCCCGGTCATTGGGCGGGAGCGGGCCGGGCGGCGGGCGCGGCGGTGACGTCGGCTGGCTCGGCGGTGACGGTGGCGGGCGAGGCGGTGACGGCGGCGGGCGGGGCGCCGTGCGCGGTGAGCTGGGCGCCGATCGCGGCGACCGCGTCGTCCACCGTGCGGATCGCGTCCAAACGGTGGTCGTCCAGGTCGAGTTGGACGCCGTAGGCCTGCTCGGCCTCGGCGATCAGCCAGGTCAGTTCGAGCGAGCCGAGATGGTCGTCGACCTGCTCGGGGGAGCGGTCGCCGTAGCGGGCGAGCATCGCGACCGCCTCGGCCCGGTCGAAGCGCGGCTCGGGGAGGCCGGTGCCCGGCTCGGGGGTGCCGGTGCTCATCAGGCCGCGTCCACCGAGGACTTGGCGATCCGGGCGGCGACCTCGGCGCTGAACTCGTCGATGGTCATCAGCGCGGTGGACTCCATGTCGTCCAGCTCGAAGCGGATGCCGAACTCCTCCTCGACCTGCACCGCCAGGTCGGCCAGTGCGAGGGACTCCAGGTCGAGGCCGGCCGGGCCGAGGTCGGTCTCCGAAGTGACCTGCGAGACGTCGTAGTTCATCGCCGCCAGGGTGTCGAGGATGAACGTGCGGATCTGTTCCTGCATGGACTTGCTCTCTTCAGTGCGTCGGGGTCTGGTCTGGTGCCACGGGGCGGGGAAAGGTGTTCCGGGCAGGGCGCACCGACGGGCGGGCGGACGGTGTCTGGAGCCGTCGCCCGGCCGGGCGCACCGCGTCGGAGCGGGGAGAGGAAGGGGTGCGGATCAGCGGGCGGCGTCGACCTGTCGGCGCAGGGCGGCGACGTCCCGCAACAGCTTCCCGGTGGCGGTCCGGGGGAGCTGCGGCATCAGGTGCAGGCGGCGGGGCAGCTTGTAGCCCGCCAGCTCCCGGCCGAGCAGTTCGCGCAACTGCTCGGCCGCGTCGCCCTGTTGGGGCGATGCGGGGGAGGCGCCGTCGGCGGTCGCGGCGTACGCCTCGATCGCGCCGTCGGCGAACACCACCACGGCCTCGACCACGCCGGGGAGCCCGGTCAGGGTCTGCTCGACCTCGTTCAGGTCGACCTTGAGGCCGCCGATGGAAATCTGTGAGTCGCGCCGCCCCAGCACCGTCACCCGGCCGGTGCCGGCGTCGAGCAGTGCGGCGTCCCTGGTGTGCAGCAGGCCGTCCGACCAGCGGGTCGGGTCGGTCAGGCCCAGGTACGGGGAGCGGGCCCGGGCGATGTGCAACTCGCCCGCTGCCAGCGACAGTTCGAGTCCGTGTACGGGTTGCAGGGCCGGATGGTGGCGGCCCGTCAGGTCGGTGGCGATGACCCCGGTCTCGGTCATCCCGTACATGGTGCCCAGCGGCACACCGTAGCGCTCGCGGAACGCCTCGGGAAGTCCCGGCCGGATCAGCTCGCCGGCCACGATCATCCGCCGCAGCTGCGGGAGTCGGGGCGGCGCGGCCACGGCGGCCAGCAGCTCCGCGTGGAACGGCACCCCGATGACGGTGGTCGGGGCCGATCCGTCGGCGATCGCGGTCAGGATGCCCGCGGGGGTCATCCGCTGCGGCACCACCAGTTCGACGCCCGCGTGCAGGGCGTGCAGCAGCCCGCCGACCAGGCCGAGCACGTGCACCGTCGAGGACAGCAGCACGGTGCGTTCGCCCCGGGCCGGGAACTCCGGAAGCCGTGCGTAGCAGTCGAGTTCGCGCAGCAGGTCGCCCGCCGTGCGACCGATCACCTTGGACGGGCCGGTGGAGCCCGAACTGAGCTGGATCAGCGCGTGGTCGCCGGCCGTGAGCGGCTCGGCGGCCGACCGGTACGGCGGCTCGGCGGCCGTGGACGGCACCGAGCCGGCAGCCGCGGACGGTGCCGGGTCGGCGGCCGGCGCCGCGTCCGGGATCGACCTGAACTGCGGCCGCCCGTCGGCGAGTTCGACCAGCACCCGGGGGCGCAGCCGGTCCACGGCGCGGTCGACCTCGACGGCGGTGAGGCGGTGGTCGAGCAGCACGGCCCGGGCGCCGGCCCGCCAGGCGGCCAGCAGCACCGCGACGAACTCCGCCGACGGCGGCATCCGCAGCGCGACCGTGCCGCACTCGCCGAGGCCGGCCGCGGCCAACTGCCGCTGCCGCTCGGCCACCAGTGCCCGCAGGGTCCCCCTGCTCACCGGAGCGCCGAAGCGCAGGCACGGTTCGCCGTCCGGTCCGGCGAGTAACTGCTCGTCCACCCAGTCCGCGGCAACCGTGCGGCCGCGCACCGGGGTTGGGATCAGCGTCAACGCAACTCCACGCGCTTGGATGGGAAGCATGGGTCGGAAGTTGTGATGCTTCAGTGTGGATCCCCCGTCGGTGCCGACCTTTGCACGGGAGCGCATCAAGGGTCAAGGTCTATACCAGTGGCGGCCGGACCCCTACGCTGTCCCTCGCTTTCGCACCGGTTGACGGATCATCAGGAGGTTCGGAGACGATGGTTCCGCTCACCCTGGCGGACCACGGCGCACTGGCCAAGGGCCAACTGCCCGCCGTGATCTGGGACTTCTTCGAAGGCGGAGCCGGAGCGGAGTGGACCCGGCGCGCCAACCTCGACGCCTGGCGCCGCCACGTGCTGCGCCCGCGCGTCCTGGTGGACGTCTCGGCACCCGACTGCGGCACCGAGCTGCTCGGCGCCCGGCTGTCCGCGCCGTTCGGGGTCGCACCGATGGCCTACCACCAACTCGCCCACCCCGACGGGGAGTGCGCCACCGCCCGGGCCGCCGCCGAGGCCGGCGCCCTGCTGATCGTCAGCATCTTCGCCAGCCGCACATTGGAGCAGATCGCCGCCGCCGCACCCGGCGCGCCGCGCTGGCTCCAGCTGTACTGGCTGCGCGACCGCGAGGCGCTCACCGCGCTGGTGCGGCGCGCCGAACAGGCCGACTACCGGGCGCTGGTGCTCACCGTGGACGCGCCCAAGGTCGGCCGCCGCCTGCGCGACCTGCGCAACGCGTTCGCGCTGCCCGCCGGCCTGTCCGCCGCCAACCTCGACCCCGAACTGACCGACAGCGCCCGGCAGTCGGCGGCCGGCCGGTCCGGCATCGAGGAGCACTCCCGGCAGCAGTTCGACCCCGCCATCGGCTGGGCCGACCTGGCCTGGCTGCGCCGGCGCACCCGCCTGCCGCTGGTCCTCAAGGGCGTGCTCACCGCCGAGGACGCCGCGCTGGCCGTCGAACACGGCGTGGACGCGCTGATCGTCTCCAACCACGGCGGCCGCCAACTCGACGGCACCCCGCCCGCGTTGGCGGCCCTGCCCGAGGTGGTGGACGCCGTCCCCGCCGAGTACCCCGTCCTGGTGGACGGCGGACTGCGGCACGGCGCCGACCTGGCCAAGGCCCTCGCGCTCGGGGCCCGCGCCGCGCTGGTCGGCCGCCCCGTGCTCTGGGGGCTGGCCCACGGCGGCGCGGACGGCGCGCGGGCGGTGCTCGACCTGCTGCGCGAGGAGCTGCTCAACACCATGGTGCTGGCCGGGCGACCCAGGCTCGCGGACCTCGACCGGGCTGCGCTCGCGCCCTGGCCGGCCGAGCCCGCGGCCCGTCCGGGCGCGCCGTTCTCTCCTTATATATAGGGGCTCATGACGAGACACCGACAAGCATCGGTGTCCGTGCACCCCGCCGCCCCTCCTCCAGGCACGAAAGGACACCGTGGCGACCACCGCAGGACCCGAACCCGTCAGACCCGCCGAACCCGTCGGACCCGCCAGATCCGCCGCACCCACCGGACCGGCCGCACCCGCCGCACCCGCCGCATCCGCCGCACCCGCTCGGCCCGAAGCGGACCTGTTCGCCGACTGGGACTGGGAGGACCCCGCCGGGCTCGAAGCCCGCACCGACGCGTTCACCGAGGACCTCGCCCGCTGCACCTCGATCGCGACCGTCCACCCCGAAGTCCCGTACACGCACCAGGACTTCCAGCAGCTCGGCATCACCGGCATCGAGTTCGCCGCGTTCCGCACCCGGCACCCGCAGGGCCTCGGCACCGACCTGGTCGGCCTGCACACCGACCGCGAAGCCACCCGCCCAGGCCCGGTCTACCGGATCGACGGCACAAGCCTGTTCACCCAACTCGACATCACCGGCCCGCTCCCGTTCGCCGACCGCAGCGTCGACTGGGTGTACGCCGAGCACCTGATCGAGCACGTCCCGCTCGCCACCGCCGTGCACTGGCTCGCCGAAGTCCGCCGCATCCTGCGCCCCGGCGGCGTGCTCCGCCTCACCACCCCCGACCTGGCCCGCTACATCGACGGCTACCTCGACGGCCGGGAACAGTTCTTCCGCCGCCACCGCCGCCGCCTGCGCACCATGCGGGTCGGCCCGCCGATGCCGGAGCGCCGCGCCTTCATGCTGAACCAGATCTTCTACCATTTCGGACACCGGTGGATCTACGACGAGGCCGAGCTCCGGCACGTCCTCGACCGCGCCGGCTACCACGAATTCGCGATCGCACGACGGGAGTTCCAGAGCGGCGCACGCCCCGACGTGGCCGACCTCGACACCGCGTTCCGAAAGGACGAGTCGATCTACCTGGAGGCCGTCGCCCCCGGAGGAACGCACTGATGCCACTGCACCCGCAGGCCGAGGCCTGGCGCGCCCGCCGCGCCGCCGCCGGCACCCCGCCGCTGTACACCCGCACCCTGGAAGCGGCCCGCGCCGCCGACCTCGCCGACCTGCGCGCCGCCGCCGGCACCGGTGAACCCGCCGGGGCCGTCGAGGAGTTCACCATCGACGGCCCCGGCGGCCCGCTCACCCTGCGGCACTACCACCCCGCAGCCCGCGCCGAACGGCCCGGCCCCGCGCTGCTGTACCTGTACGGCGGCGGCTGGGCGCTCGGCTCGCTGGAGACCGGCGACCCGATCTGCCGCTCACTCGCCAACGCCACCGGCGCGGACGTCCTCGCCGTCGGCTACCGGCACGCCCCCGAACACCGCTTCCCCGCCGCCGTCCACGACTGCTGGGCCGCCCTCGACTGGATCGCCCGCCACGCGCCCCGCCTCGGCCTCGACCCGGCCCGGATCGCCGTCGGTGGAGACAGCGCGGGCGGCAACCTCGCCGCCGCCCTCACCCTGCTCGCCCGCGAACGCGGCGGCCCCGCCATCGTCCACCAGCTGCTGGTCTACCCCAACACCGACCACCGCGTCCCGGCCGCGGCCCCCGACGGCGAGGACCCGGCACTGTTCAACCGGCGCTCGGTCGCCTGGTACTGGTCGCACTACCTCGCCGACCCCGCCGACGCCGCCCACCCCCTCGCCAGCCCGCTGCGCGCCCCCGACCACCGGGGACTGCCGCCCGCCACCGTCATCACCGCCGAGTACGACCCGCTGTGCGCGGAGGGCGAGGAGTACGCCGCCGCCCTGCGCGCCGCCGGCGTCCCCGTCGTGCTGCGCCGCTACCCGGGCATGCCGCACGGCTTCTTCGCCATGCCGGGCGTCCTGGACGACGGCCGCTCCGCCCAACTCTTCGCCGCGGAACGCCTGGTGGCCGCGTACGCCGAGGCCCGCGCGGCGGTCGGCGCGGCGGCCCCCGCGGCGGCCCCTGTGGCGGCTCTCGCGGCGGACGGAACGGAGGCCGGGCGGTGAGCGGCGTGCTGCGCCTGAGCGAGCTGCACGGCTCGCTGTCGGACCCGCTGCTGGACGCGATGACCTTCCTCAACGAGGTGACCGGACGCTACCCCGAGGCGATCTCCTTCGCCCCCGGCCGCCCCCACGAGGAGTTCTTCGACCCCGCCGACATCCCCGGCCACCTCGACGCCTACCTGCGCCACCTGCGCGAGGACCGCGGGCTGACCGAGAGCCAGGTCCGGCAGGAGGTGTTCCAGTACGGGCGGACCAAGGGCCTGATCGCACCGCTGATCGCCCGGGCCCTGGCGGCCGACGAACGGATCGCCGCCGACCCCGAGGCGCTGGTGGTCACCGTCGGCGCGCAGGAGGGCATGCTGCTGGTGCTGCGCGCCCTGTGCGCCGACCCGGACGACGTGCTGCTGGTCTCCTCGCCGTGCTACGTCGGCGTCACCGGCGCCGCCCGGCTGCTCGACCTGACAGTCCGCCCGGTGCCCGAGGCCGGCCCGGACGGCGGCCTCGACCCGCAGGCCCTCGCCGCCGCCGTCCGCGAACTGCGCGCCGCCGGGAAACGCCCCCGGGCCTGCTACGTCGTCCCCGACTTCGCCAACCCGAGCGGCGCCAGCCTGGACGAGACCGCCCGGCGGCGGCTGCTGGACGTCGCCGAGTCGGCCGGCGTCCTGCTGATCGAGGACAACCCGTACGGCTTCTTCGGCCGCACCGGCCCGGCCAGGCCCACCCTGAAGGCGCTGGACGGCGACCGCCGCAACGTGATCTACCTCGGCTCGTTCGCCAAGACCTGCTTCCCCGGCGCCCGGGTCGGCTACGTCCTCGCCGACCAGCGGGTGGCGGACGCCGACGGCCGGACCGGCCTGCTCGCCGACGAACTCGCCAAGCTCAAGAGCATGACCACCGTCAACACCTCGGCGCTCAGCCAGGCCGTGATCGGCGGCATGCTGCTGACCGGCGGGCTGCGCCTGCGGGAGGCCAACGAGCCCGCCCGGCAGTTCTACGCGCACAACATGGACGTGCTGCTGACCCAACTGGAAACCGCTTTCCGTTCGCTTCCCGGCGTCACCTGGAACAGCCCGGAAGGCGGCTTCTTCGCGGTCGTCACCGTCCCGTTCCGCGCCGACGCGCGGGCGCTGGACACCTGCGCCCGCGAGTACGGCGTGCTGTGGACCCCGATGGACGGCTTCCACCCGGGCGGCGGCGGCGAGCACCAGCTGCGGCTGTCCTGCTCCTACCTGACGCCCGAGCAGATCGTCGAGGGCGTGCGGCGGCTGGCCCGCTTCGTGACGGAGCACGCGGCCCGGCAGCCCTGACGGACGGCAGCACCGAGTGGGGCCCGGCACGGTACGCCGGGCCCCACTCGGTGCTGCGGTGAGCGTGCCGCCGCGGTGGCCGCCGTCAGCGGATCCGGCGGGCGAACAGCCGGGCCGCCCAGGCCACCGCGAGGACCGTCATCAGGCCGGTCAGCAGCAGCCCGCGCCACACCTCGGGCGCGTCCAGGTGGCCGGCGAACAGCGCCCGCATGCCCTCCACGGCCCAGTAGCACGGGTTCCAGGACGCGGCGGTGCGCAGCCAGGCCGGGGCGAGCGCGATCGGCAGCAGGGTGCCGGAGAGCAGCGCCAGCGGCTGCGCGATGGTGTTGACCACGGGGCCGAGCGCGGCGTCGGTCGGAACCAGCAGGGCGAGCCCGTAGGAGACCGAGGAGGCCATCAGCGCCATCAGTGCCAGCAGCGCCATGGCGAGCAGCAGATCGGTGAACCCGACGGTCAGGCCGAACGGGATGGCCAGCACCGCGATCAGCAGCGACTGCACCAGCAGCGCCGTGGTCTCCCGCAGCGCGCGGCCCAGCAGCAGCGCGACCCGGCTGACGGGCGTGACCCGGGAGCGTTCGATGACGCCGGCGTGCAGTTCGCCGAGCAGCGTGAACCCGGTGAACAGGCCGCCCATCACGGCCAGCGCGGACAGCAGGCCGGGCACGTAGACGCGGTAGGCGTCGGCGGTGCTGTGCGCCCCGGAGGCGGCCAGCGCGGAGGTCAGCAGCGGGGCGAACAGCAGCAGGTAGCACAGGGGTTGGAGCAGGCCGACGGCCAGCCACGCGGGGGAGCGGGCCATCAGGAGCAGTTGGCGCTGGTAGACCAGCCAGGTGTCGCGGGCGAGCTTCACGGAGACCTCGGGGCGTCGGGGGAGTGGTGGGCGGACGTCAGCCGGCGTGCACCGGCGGGCGGCCGGTGAGCGCCAGGAACACGTCGTCCAGGCTGGGCCGTTGCAGCTGGACGTGGTCCGGCGCCAGTCCGGCGGCGGCCAGCGCGCCCAGCAGCTGCGGGATCGCGGTGGCGGCGGAGTCCACGTGCAGGCGCAGCCCGTCCTGCTCGGACAGGGCCTCCAGGCGCTGCACGCACGGCAGTTCGGCGAGCACGCGCTCGGCCGCGGCGGTGTCCTCGGCGGCGGGCAGGCCGATGGTGACGGCGTCGCCGGAGATCTCCTGCTTGAGCTGTTCGGGGGTGCCCTCGGTGACGATGCCGCCGTGGTCGACGATGCCGATCCGGTCGCAGAGCGCGTCGGCCTCGTCCAGGTAGTGGGTGGTGATGAGCACCGTCATGCCCTGCTCGCGCAGGCGGCGGACCTCGGACCAGACCTGGGCGCGGCTGCGCGGGTCGAGACCGACGGTGGGCTCGTCCAGGAACAGCACCGAGGGGCGGTGGACGACGCCGAGCGCCAGGTCGAGGCGGCGGCGCTGGCCGCCCGAGTAGGTCTTGCAGGGGCGGTCGCCGAACTCGGTCAGGTCGAAGGCGGCCAGGCCCTGTTCGGCGCGGCGCAGGGCCTCCGCCTTGCGGACGCCGTACATCCGGGCCTGCAGGACGAGCTCCTCGCGGGCGGTGGCCTGGTCGGTGGTGCCGCCGCCCTGGGCGACGTAGCCGATGCGGCGGCGGACCTCGCCGGGCTCGCCGAGCAGGTCGGCGCCGGCCACGGTGGCCGCGCCGCCGTCGGGGGTGAGCAGGGTGGCGAGCATGCGCAGCGTGGTGGTCTTGCCTGCGCCGTTCGGGCCGAGGAGGCCGTAGATCTCGCCCTCCGCGACGTTGAGGTCGATGCCGCGCACCGCGTCGACGGTGGCGGCGCCGCGGCGGGGCCGGAAGGACTTGCGCAGCCCCTTGGTCACGATCAACCCGGACTCCTGTGCTCGGTCGGTGGGTTCGTTTGCGGTGGGATCGCATGCGGTGGGACCGGATGCGGTGGGTGGGTTCGTCTGCGTCGGGTTCTTCGCGTCGGGGATGGCGGCGGGTGCCGAGGCAGGTGGACGCGCAGGCCGGCGCCGGAGCAGACCCTAGGGCCCGACCCCGCCCGCCCACAATGGTCTGGACCAGGTGACGCGCCGGTGGCCTGGGTCGGCTCAGCGCGGTGCGCGCGCGAACCGCTCCAGCCGCTCGACGGCCGCCACCGCGCCGCCGCCCGAGCGGAGTTGAGCTCCGATCGCCTGCGCGGCGGTGCGGTACGCCGGGTCGTCGAGGACGGTTCGCAGCGCCGCACGCAGCTGCTCGGGGCCGGCGGTGGCGAAGTCGACCCGGACGGCCGCGCCGAGGTCGGCCAGCCGTCCCGCCGTCACCGGCTGGTCGTGGCGGATCGGAGCGACCACCAACGGCCTACCGTGGACCAGGGATTCGGCCACGGTGTTCATCCCGCCGTGGCACAGTACGGCGTCCACCGCCCCGCGCTCAAGCAGTTCCAGCACCGGAACGCGCTCACAGGCCACCGCGTCCGGCGGCAGGACGGCGTCGCCGGGCGACGCCACCACGGCCTGCACGTCCGGGAGTTCGGCCAGTGCGGCGGCCGTCCGGCGCAGGAAGCCGCCCGCGACCTCCGCCGACAGCGTGCCCATGGTGACCAGCACCCGGCGGCGTCCCGGCGTCAACCGCTCCCAGGGGAAGGGAAGTTCGGGCCGGTCCGCGAGCAGCGGTCCGACCAGGGCGTACTCGGCGGGCACCCGGTCGAGCCCGGCCAGCTCCCGGCAGGTCGGGGCGATCACCAGGCCGGGGGAGAAGCGCGGGTCGGCGAACTCGTCGGCGGGCAGGCCGGCCCGCTCCCACAGGCCGCGCAGCACCCCGTCCCGCCAGGCGGTCAACTCGCCGTCCCCGCCCAGCGGATCGCCGATCTCCAGCGAGGACGGCGCGAACGTCGCCCACCGCACGCCCGCGCCGTGGGCGGCCAGCGCGCCCGCCGGACTGTGCTGGTCGACCAGCACCACGTCCGGCCGCCACTGCTGGACGGCCCGCCGCACCGCACCGAGCGTGAACCGGGTGTGCGGCACCACGAACCCGTCCCAGAGCGAACGCACCGCCGCCGCCCCGCCCGCCGCCTGCTCCCGGAACACCCGCGCGCCGGTCGGCAGGACCACCGTGTCCGGGCCGAGCACCGGGCGCAGCGCCGACTCCGGCCCCACCCAGGCGACTTGGTGACCGCGCGCGGCCCAGGCCAGGGCCAGTGCGCGGGCCGGCAGCAGGTGCCCGGCGAGCGGCGGCACCACGATCAGCAGGCGCGGCGCGGAGGGTTCGGACATGGGCGGAGTCCTTCCGGGAGGGGGCTCGACGACGGAGCGGAGCAGGCGGGGCGGCCGGCCGGGCGAAGAAATCTGTACGTGTCGTGTGCAAACGACGGGCAACTGGTACAGACCACAAGGGGAAATCGGGAACCGAGCGCCGGAGATCCCTTGTGCGGGCCGGTGAGGCGTGGGAATACTAGCCCGCGTGACCGCTCTGGAAGCAGTCGCCGTCCACCTTCCGCCCGTCGCCGAACCGATCGAACTGGTCGGAGCGCGCCTCGGACTGACGGACCGTCAGATCAGGCTCTTCCGCCGGTTCCACGGCCTCGACCAGGTCAGGGTGGACCACGACGGAGACCTGACCGACCTGCTCACCACCGCAGCGAAGGCCCTGGCCCCGCTGCCCGGAAACGAACACCGCGTGAAGTACGTGCTGCACGCGCGCAGCCTGCCGATCGCGGCGCCCTACCCGCACAACCCGCTGCACGAGGTGCTCGGCCGTCTGGGGCTGACGTACGCACGTGCCTTCACCATCACCCACCACGCCTGCGCCGGCTCCCTGCTGGCACTCGACGTGGCCGGTCGGCTGCTGGCGGCAGACCCCGACCCCGAGGCGCTGGCGTTGATCCTGGCGGGCGAGAAGACCTTCACCCGGGACGCCCGCATCGTCCCGGACACCGCCCTGTTCGGCGAAGGGGCGGCGGCCGCCCTGGTGCGGGCCGAAGGCGAACACGACCGCGTGCTGTCCTACGCGGTCGACCAGCGCGGCGAGTTCGACGGGCGACTCGCCGCCGATCCGGAGCTGATGGCGCGCTACCAGCGCAGCTATCCGGAACTGATGACCGCGGTGATGGAAGCCGCGCTGGACGAGGCCGGCGAGAGCTGGGACTCGATCCGGCTGCTGCTGCCGCACAACGTCAACCAGATCTCCTGGCAACGGATCTGCCGCCGCATCGGGTACCCGCCCGAGCAGGTGGTGCTGGACAACGTCCCGGCGGTGGGGCACAGCTTCGCCGCCGACATCCTGCTCAACCACCACACCGCCACCCGCCGCGGCCTGCTCCGCCGCGGCGACCGCTACCTGGTCGCCGCGTCCGGACTCGGCGCGACCTTCGCCGCCATGGTGCTCCAGCACTGAGGCACGCCCCGATCCCGGGGTGCCCCGGCGAAGGACCCGCGCCGAACGGATGCCGCCCGATCGCCGCACCCGGCCCGCACTTCCCGGGCCCCGCCGACAGGGATTCGCCATGACCGACCCGTCCCCCTCCGCCCCGCCGTCCGGCCCGCCCGCCGACCCCGACCTGCCCGCCGGTGACGCCGACGCCGCACCGCCCGCCGACGCCGCGCCGCCCGCCGACGCCGTCGACCCCGAACTGCGCGGCCGCGCCCTCGACGGGATCCTGCTGCTGCTGCCCCGCGTCCTCAAGCGCGAACTGCCCCAAGTCACCGAGAACGCCTGCCTGTTCGACGAAGTCGGCCTCACCTCCGCCGCCACCCTGGAACTCATCCTGGAACTAGAGGACCACCTCGACGTCCAGATCGACGTCGAAGGCATCGACCAGGACGACCTCCGCTCGGTCGGTACCCTGGCCGGCTTCGTCGCCGGACACGTCATCGCCGAGGACTGAACCGTGCGCGTCCACGGACCGCGGCCCGCCACCACCCTGCCGCGCACCGCCTCCCCACTGCGCCTGACCACCGCCCACGCCCTCGACCTGCCCGGCGACTCCCCGCTCGCCGCCGACCCCGACCTGCGCACCTTCACCGCCGACCTGGCCCGCCCCTACGGCGTGGCCCTCGACGAGGACGCGCTCACCGGGGCCCGCGGCCAGTCCTACGCGGCACTCGCCGAGCTCGCCGTGCGCCGCCTGGTGGACGCGTCGCGCCCCGTCGACCTGCTGGTGCTGGTCTACGCCACCCCCGACGTCCGGCCCGGCCAGTCGGTGGCGATCCAGCTCGGCGGTGAGTGCCCGGGCGAGCCGCTGTCCTTCGCGCTGTGCGACGAGGGCGCCGGCGGCGCCTTCAGCGCGCTGCGCATCGCCGACGCCTACGCCCGCACCGGCGGCGCCCGGCGCGCCCTGCTGATCGCCGTCGAACAGGCCGACCTGCACCACCGGCCGCACCGCTCCGCCCGGCTGCCCGACCGGCACTCCGCCGCCGCGCTGCTCTGGGAGGCGGCCGGCGGCGGCCGCCCGCTCCGGCTGCTGAACAGCACCACCGCGGCGGCCGGGATCGAGGACGTGGCCGCCGAACTGCCCGAGGACGCAGTGCTGGTGCTCGGCCCCGGACTCGCCGACGCCGAGGTGCCGCACCCGGTGGAGACCCGGCGCGCCCGCCCGGGCAGCCCGTACACCGGCGGCTGGGCCGCGCTCGGCGAAGCCCTCGCCGACCCCCGGCTCGCGGGCCGTCCGCTCGCGCTCGCCGACCTGGAACCCGAGACCGGCCGCCTCGACCTGGCCTGCTGGGCGCCCGAGGAGCCCGCCCGATGACCGAGATCTGGCTGATCGAGGCCGACATCACGCCCGAACAGGCTCTCGCCGCATTGGAGTTGCTCGACCCGGACGAGCGCGCCCGGGCCGCCCGCACCCCCGACGGCCCGCACCGCCGCCGCTGGATCGCCGCCCACGCCGCCGCCCGCCGACTGACCGCCGCCGTCGCGGGCATCCCGCCGGAGCGCGTCCGCTGGCGGCGCGGCCCGCACGGCCGACCCGAACCCGTCGGCCTGGCAGCCGAGTTGAGCGTCAACCTGAGCACCGCCGGCCGCTGGGCGCTGTTCGCCGTCCAGCGACGGGCCCGCGGCGAAGGCGAGATCGGCGCCGACCTGGAACCCGTCCCGCCGGACAGCGCCGCCGCCCGGCTCGCCCACCGCTACTACCGGCCGTCCGAAGTCAACGGCGGCGCAGCCGAGTTCACCCTCCGCTGGACCCGCAAGGAGGCGTACGCCAAGGCCCATGGCGGCCGCCTCGCCGACGGGCTGCGCACCCACGCCGGACCGGTCGACGGCCCCGGCCCGCACCGGATCGACGGGCCGCTCGGGCCCTGCACCGTCCACGACCTGCCCGCGCCGTCCGGCCACCGGGCCGCCGTCGCCCGCACCGGCACCGTGCCGCTCCGGCCCCGCCTGCTGTGCTACCCCGCCGACCCGGCAGGCGAGTTCGGCACCCCCCTCCCCGCCGCTGCCGGCCGGCCCGACCCCGAAAGCAGACCATGACCCGCCACCCCGACGACGCCACCCCGCTGCCCACCGAGGCCCCCGGCGTCCAACTCCAGCCCGCCGCCTACGAGAAGCTGCTCGTCGCCCTGCGCGGGTCGATCGCCCGGCTCGCCGCCGACGAGCCCTTCGAGCGGCTGGTCGTGCCGCCCGTGATCTCCCGCGCCACCATCGAACGGGCCGGCTACGTCGCCTCCTTCCCGCACCTGCTCGGCACCGTGCACAGCTACACCGGCAACGCCGCCGACTGGCGCCGACTCGCCCCGCTGATCGCCGAATCCGGGCCCTGGCACCTGCGGCAGACCGTCTCCGACCTGGTCCTGCTGCCCGCCGCCTGCTACCCCGTGTACGCCGGCCTCACCGGACGCGAACTCGGCGAGCACCCCGCCAGGTTCAGCGTCGAAGCCCAGTGCTTCCGGCAGGAGGCCACCGCCGAACCCGGCCGCCTGCGCACCTTCCGGATGGCCGAACTCGTCACCGCGGGCACCCCCGACCACTGCCTCCACTGGCGCGAACACTGGCTCGACAGGGTCACCGGCTGGCTGGAGGCGCTCGGCCTCAAGCCGACGGTCGAACTCGCCGACGACCCGTTCTTCGGCGGCGGCCGACGCATCTACCAAGCCGCCCAGCGCGCCCAGGAGTTGAAGTTCGAACTGCGGGTCGAACTCGCCGCCGGACACGTGCAGGCGATCGCCTCCGCCAACATCCACAAGGACCACTTCGGCGAGGCCTTCGCCTTCACCGCCGACGGCGGCCCCGGCCACACCGCCTGCACCGCCTTCGGCCTCGACCGGATCGCCCTGGCCCTGCTGCACACCCACGGCCCCCGGCCCGTCGACTGGCCCGAGGCCATCAGCACCGCCCTGAACGGAGACTGATCGCGTTGTCCCAACCGCAAGACGTCGCAGTGCAGTTCAGCGTCGAAGGCGTCGACGCCGAGGGGCCGCTCACCCTCGGCCAGGACAACATGATCCGCTGCCTGCGCCACGACGAACCCTCGCACATGAACAAGCAGGCCACCTGGACCGTCCCCGCCGGCGTCGACCTCCCCGCGGCCCTGGCCGCCCTGCGCACCCTCGCCGAACGGCACGCCGCCCTGCGCACCGTCTTCCCCGGCCCCGCCGACCGCCAGCCCGAACGCCAACACGTGCGTCACCAAGGCGAGTTCACCGTCCGGCTGATCGAACTCGACCACGACGAGGACCCCGCCGAACGCGCCGAACGCTTCTGCTGGGACGGCCGCCGCCGGGCCTTCGACCTGGCCTCGGAATTCCCGCTCAGATTCGCCCTGCTCACCCGCCACGGCACCCCTGTGCTGCTCGCCGTGGTCATCTGCCACGCCCAACTCGACGGCGTCGCCACCGGGTTGCTCTACCAGGAGTGGCTGATCCTGGCCGCCGGAGGCACCCTGCCGCCGCACGCCGCACCCACCCCGATCGAGGTCGCCGAACAGGAACGCTCCAGCTCCGGACAGCGCCGCACCCGCGCCGCCCTGAGGCACTGGGAGCACATCCTCACCGACCGGCCGTCCGCCGTCTTCGCCGACGACCGGATCGGCCCCAACGACACCCTGCTGCCCACCCTCGGCGTCCGCTCCACCGCCGGCGCCGCCGCCCTCGCCCGCGCCGCCGCCCGCACCGGGGCCTCCAACTCGGCCGTCCTACTGGCCTGTTACGCCGCCCTCGCGGCACACCGGGCCGCCCGCAGCACCGTCGTGATGGCCGCGCTCTCCGCCAACCGCCACCGCCCCGGACTCGCCGACCACATCGGCACCCTCGCCCAGGACGCCCTGCTCGCCGTCGACACCGACTGCCCCGACCTCGACACCCTGATCGGCCGCACCCAGGCCCAGGCCCTGTCCGGCTACTGGCACGCCACCTTCGACGCCGAACGGATCTGGCAGCTCATCGAGGACACCGCCCACCGCCGAGGCGCCCGCTTCGCCCGCCACGTCGTCGTCAACGACCTCAGCACCACCGTCCCCGCGAGCGTCGCCGCCGCCCGACCCGACCCGGCCGTCGAACCCGACCTCGCCTGGTACCCCGCCGAACCCACCCCCACCCGCCTGATGCTCAACATCTGGCGCACCACCGGCTGCCTCGAACTCACCCTGCACACCCACCCCGACGTCCTGGACCGCGAAGAGACCGAACTCTTCGCCCACGCCCTGCTCCGCCTCCTCGACCTGGCCGGCCACCGCACCGTCCGCCTCGGCCCCGACGGCGAACTCGCCGACCTGACCGGCCTCCCCACCGGCCGCCGCGACAAGGCCCGCTGGCAGCAGATCGGCGCCAACTGGATCGACCTGGACGCCGTCGCCGACCTGGTGCGCGCCGCACTCGACGACGCACGGAACGTCGAAGTGCACTACCAGGACGGCGAATTGACCGCCACCGCGGACTCCTCGACGACGCCCCGGCAGGCCCACGCCGCCGTGATGGCCGCCCTCCCCGGCCACGACACCGCGATGGCGCCGCACCGCTACGTCCTCACCGGCGGCACCGGTACCGGCCGGGACTGACCGGCGGCACCCGGGCGGAGCAGTCTGCGCACCGCCCGGGCGCGTCGCGGCCGGGCCCCGAGCAGCACGCCGCCAGGATGGGACGCGACACCGTCCCCGATTCGTCCAACCGGAGCGCGCCATGGACCTGTTCCCGCCCCTGCCCCTGGAGTCCTGGCGGGACACCAAGGAGACCCTGCACCGATTCGCCCAGGTCATCGGCAAGATCCGGTTGGCCGGCAGCCCCCGCCGCAACCACTGGTGGAACGTCCCCTTCCACCTCACCGGGCGCGGCATCACCACCCGCCCCACCGGCCCCACCCGCGGCGGCGACGCCTTCACCATCGACTTCGACTTCACCGACCACCGCCTGTACATCCGCACCCTCGACGGCGCGGAGGACTCCTTCCCGCTGACCGGCCGCTCCGTCGGCGACTTCTACCGCGACACCCTGCGCGCGCTGATCCACCTCGACATCGACATCGTCCCCGACCACCCCTACCCGTACGACCTGCCCGACGCGCACCGCCCGTTCGCGGACGACGACGAACACCGCAGCTACGACCCGGCCGCCGTCACCACCTACTGGCACATCCTCAGCCAAGTCGCCCTGCTGCTGGAGGAGTACGCCGCCGGATACTCCGGCAAGACCAGCCCAGTCCACCACTTCTGGCACACCTTCGACCTCGCCGTCACCCGCTTCTCCGACCGCGAGATCGACCAGCCCGCCGCCGACCCCGTCACCCGCGAGGCTTACTCGCGCGAAGTCATCAGCGCCGGCTTCTGGTTCGGCGACAGCAACATCCCCGAACCCGCCTTCTACTCCTACACCGCCCCCGAACCCACCGACCTCACCACCCGCCCCCTGCACCCGGCCACCGCCTCCTGGACGGCAAGCCGGGGCAGCCACCTGGCACTCCTGCGCTACGACGACGCCCGCGCCGCCGCCGACCCGTGGGCGACCGCCCTCGACTTCCTCGACTCCGCCTACCGCGCAGGCGCCGAACTGGCCGGCTGGGACCACAAACGCGAATGCCCGGGCGGCGTCACCGACACGGTCCTGCGCACCGACCCGCCGGCGTAGCGGCCCCTGCGCCGCTCGGGTCAGAACAAGTGCAGTATTCGGAGGGGGAGTTGGGGCCGGGGCGCGACGGGAGGGCGACCCCGGCCCAGTCCGGTCGGCCGCCGCGCACCGCGGCCCGGAGGCTAGGCTCGGGCCCTGTGAACGGCACCCCGGACCCCACTGACCTGCCGACTTCGACCGACGGCCAGGCCCCGACCGACCACCGGGCGGCATTCGCCGTCCTGGCCACCGAGGCCCGGCGGGCCGAGTACGCCGACATCGACCTGCTGCCGACGCTGGAGATCGCCCGGCTGATGAACGCCGAGGATCGCACCGTCCCGGACGCCGTCGCCGCCGCGCTGCCCGCGATCGCCGCCGCCATCGACGCGATCGCCGAACGGATGGGCCGCGGCGGCAGGTTGATCCACGTCGGAGCCGGAACCGCCGGCCGGCTCGGCGTCCTCGACGCCGCCGAATGCCCGCCCACCTTCAACACCGCACCCGGCCAGGTCCGCGCCCTGATCGCCGGCGGACCCGCCGCCGTCACCGCCGCCGTCGAGAACGCCGAGGACGACCGCCGGGCCGCCGTCGCCGACCTCGACGCGCTGCGCCTGACCGCCACCGACACCGTCATCGGCATCTCCGCCTCCGGCCGCACCCCCTACACCCTCGCCGCCGTCGCCCACGCGCGCGCCGCCGGCGCCCTCACCGTCGGCCTGTCCGGCAACCGCGGCTCCGCCCTCACGGCCGCCGCCGAGCACGCCGTCGAGATCGTCACCGGACCCGAACTGATCGGCGGATCAACCAGGTTGAAGGCCGGAACCGCCCAGAAGCTGGTGCTCAACATGATCTCGACGATCACCATGATCCGGCTCGGCAAGACCTACGGAAACCTGATGGTCGACCTCCGCGCGACCAACGAGAAGCTCCGCCACCGCAGCCGCCGCGTCGTCGCCCTCGCCACCGACGCCGAACCGGCCGACGTCGCCGCCGCCCTCCACGCCACCGGCGGCAAGGTCAAGGACGCCGTCCTGCTGCTGCTCGCCGACCTGGACGCCGCCACCGCCGCCGCGCTGCTCGCCCGGTACGGCGGCCGGCTGCGCGAGGCCCTGCGCGAAGCGATGGCGAACTGAGCCCCGCCGCTTCAGAGTTGCTGCTCGGCCCAGATGGTCTTGCCGCGCGGAGTGTGCCGGGTGCCCCAGTTCCGGCACAACTGCGCCACCAGCATCAGGCCCCGGCCGCCCTCGTCGAAGGTGCGCGCCCGCCGCAGGTGCGGGGCCGTGCTGCTGCCGTCCGACACCTCGCAGATCAGCGTCCCGCCGTCCCGGATCAGCCGCAGACCGATCGGCGGCAGCCCGTAGCGGACCGCATTGGTGACCAGCTCGCTGACCACCAACTCGGTGACGAACGCCGCCTCTTCGAGCCCCCACTCGGCGAGCGCCGCCGCTGACAGCTTGCGGGCCCGCGCCACCTCCGACGGGTCGCGCCGCAACTCCCAATCGGCGACGTCCTGTTCGTGCAGCGCCCGGGTGCGGGCCAGCAGCAGCGCCACGTCGTCGCTCGGCGCGTCCGGGCCCAGCGTCGCCGACAGCACCCGGTCGCACAGCTCCTCCAGCGAGCCCGCAGGCTCGCTGAGCGCCGAACCCAGCCCGTCCAGGCCCAGCGCCGGATCGCCGCGCAGCTCCGAGGCCCGTAGCAGACCGTCCGTGTACAGCGCCAGCACACTTCCCTCCGGGACGGCCAACTCCACTGCCTCGAAGGGGAGTCCGCCGAGGCCGAGGGGCGGTCCCGGCGGCAGCTCCGGGAACGACACCGTGCCGCCCGGCTCTACCAGCACCGGGCCGGGGTGGCCCGCTCTGGCCATCGTGCAGGTCCGCGCGACCGGGTCGTACACCGCGTACAGGCAGCTCGCGCCGACCGCGCCGCCCGCCCAGGCGGCGGCGTTCTCCGACAGCTCGTCCAGATCCACCCGCAGCACCAAGTCGTCGAGGTGGGTGAGGAGTTCGTCCGGCGGCATGTCGATGTCCGCCAGCGTCCGCACCGCCGTCCGCAACCGCCCCATCGCCGCCGCCGCGGGCACCCCGTGGCCCACCACGTCGCCCACCACCAGCGCCACCCGGGCGCCCGACAGCGCGATCACGTCGAACCAGTCGCCGCCCACGCCGTCCCGGTCGTTCACCGGCAGATAGCGGAACGCCACCTCCACCGCCGCCTGGGCGGGCGTCCGGGCGGGCAGCAGGGAACGCTGCAACGCCAATGCGGTGTCCCGCTGTTGGGTGTACTGGCGGGCATTGTCCACGGACAGCGCCGCGCGCGCCGTCAACTCCGTGGCCAGCACCAGATCGTCGTCGTCGAACGGCTCCGGCGAACGGTGCCGCAGGAAGATCGCCACCCCCAGCGTCACCCCGCGCGCCGTCAACGGCACCATCAGCGAGGAGTGGATCCCGAACTCCGCCGCCGACCGCTGCCGCTGCGGCTCACGCTGCATCCAGTCCTGCTGCCTCGGGGCCCGCATGTCCGTCCGCAGCGGCCGGCCCGAAGCCAGCACCTGCGCCATCGGCGACTCCGGAAGGATCACATCGCGCGCGCCCGTGGGCACCGCCGACTCCGGACAGCCCGGCAGCACCGACTGCTGGGCCACCCGGTAGAACACCAGGCCCGCGCCGGACGGCGGGCCACCACCGAACACCGGATCCAGCAGGTCCACACCGACGAAGTCCGCGAAACCCTCCGTCGCGACGTCCGCCAACTCCTGCGCGGTGCGCTGCACTTCGAGGGTCGAACCGATCCGCAGGCCCGCTGCGCCGAGCAACGCCAGCCGCCGCCGGGCCAGATCCTCCGGGTGCGACGCCTCCGCGGACACCTCGGCGAGCGCCGCCGGCGGCTCGGCGTCCAGCGGCTGCAAGGGCTGCGCCGACACCACCCAGGTCCGCTCGGCGCCCGCCGTCCGCACCGGGACGAGCGCCAACTCCACCGCCACCGGCCCGCGTTCCGAACGGACCAGCCGCACCATGCCGGTGAACGGCTCGCCCCGAACCACCGCGCGCAGGACGGCGACCGGCGCGTCACCGGCCAACAGCTCGAACGCCGGCCGGCCCAGCACCCGGCCTGCCGGGAACCCCGACACGCGCTCGGCGGCCGCCGACCAACCCGTGATCGAACCGCCGCCGTCCACCGTCGCGGTCGCCGCGCGGCCCGGTACCCGTGTCGCCATGTCCGCACATTCCCCTTCGGAGCAGCAACCCCCAGGCCCTCCCCTCAGCATCGCGCCGCGACGCAGCGGCCTCAAACCGCCACGCCGAACGGCCCCGGGGTCCGCCGGGCACCTGCGGGCAGGGGCCGCGAGCCGACCGGCGCAGGGCGGCGAAGGCCGGAGCGGGCCGACGCGGGGCGGCGAAGGCCGACGCGGGCCCTCGCAGCCCGGAGCAGGTCGTGGCGATGATCGGACGGTGCGATCAGCAGACCCGGCCGGGCATATGGACCGGTACGCTGCCGCGCATGAACGGCGGTGGCAGAAGCGAACGGGAGGCCGAAGTACTGGCC
Organism: Kitasatospora sp. NPDC004531; assembly: GCF_053602195.1. Classification (NCBI taxonomy): domain Bacteria; kingdom Bacillati; phylum Actinomycetota; class Actinomycetes; order Kitasatosporales; family Streptomycetaceae; genus Kitasatospora; species Kitasatospora sp. NPDC004531. The sequence goes on from NZ_JBSGDD010000013.1 coordinate 59,154, forward strand.
GCGCTCGCGGAACTGGACCGGCTCGAACGCGAGCGCACCCACCGGATCGGCCTGCTGGACGTCCGCAGCACGCTGCGCGCAGTCGCCGAACGGGCCCGCACCGAGCACGGCTTCGAACTCGGCCTCGGCGGACTGGTCGAGGGCCGCGACCTGGTCCTGCGCGCCTGGTCAGGCACCCTCCACACCACCCTGCACGACCTGCGCATCCCCCTCGGACTCGGCCTCGGCGGCCGGGTGGTGGCCGTCGGCAGCGCCGTCGCGGTCCGCGACTACTACCGCTCCAGCCGGATCACCCACGACTTCGACCAGCAGGTCGGCAGCGAAGCCGTCACCGGCATGGTCGGCCTCCCGATCGGCACCGGCCCCGCCCGCGGCGTCCTCTACGGCGCCATCCGCGACACCGGGCAGATCGGCGACACCGCCATCGACGGCCTCACCCGCCTCGCCCACCTCGCCACCCTCGCCGTGGACGTCGCCGACGGAGCCGCCACCCTCGCCGACGCCGCCGTCACCGGAGAACGCCGCCGGATCGCCGCAGAACTCCACGACGGCGTCGGCGCCATGCTGTTCGGCCTCGGCAGCACCGTCCGCGACCTGCGCGCCGACACCGCCCAACACCCCGAACTCGCCGACCGCCTGCACCGCCTCGAACGCGAACTCGGCCACGCCGCCGCCACCCTGCGCGCCGCCGTCGCCCGCCTGCACCGCGACCGGCCCGCCGAACCCGACACCGGGCACCTTGCCGCCGACCTCGCCGCAACCCTCCGCGGCTTCGAACAACGCACCGGCACCCCCGCCACCTTCGTCCCCATCGGACCCGCGCCCCGCCTCGACACCGAACGCGCCGCCCTGCTCCGCCGCACCGTCGCCGAGGGCCTGCTCAACGTCGAGAAGCACACCCGCGCGGGCTCCGTCGCCGTCACCCTCACCCACGACGGCCACCGCCTCGACCTCGCCGTCATCGACGACGGCCCCGGCCCCGAAACCAACCGGAAACCGCTTTCCCACCCCAACGGGAAACCGCTTTCCGCACCCCACCCCGCCACCGGCGCGGGCCTCCCCGAACTCCGCGCCCACTACGAACGCCTCGGCGGCAACCTCCACCTGCACAGCGACGAGGACGGCACCACCCTGCGCGGCGAACTCCCGCTCCCCGCCCGCCCGTCCCCGCCGCCGTCCCCGCCACCGGCTCCGCTCCTGCCGCAGGTCTGACCGACCGGCGCGCTCGCCCGGGGTCAGAGCAGCTGCTCCTGCTGCGCGCGACGGATCGCCTCGACCCGGTTGCGGGCGCCGAGCTTCTGCATCGCCGTCTGCAGGTAGGTCTTGACGGTGTTCCGGGTCAGGCCGAGCTCCTCCGCGATCTCCGGGTTGGTGCGGCCCGTCGCGGCCGACCGGATCACGTCGTACTCGCGGCGGCTCAGCGACAGGCGGAACAGCCGGGCCTGCAACTGGGCCGGCCCCGAACCGTTCAGCCGGGGATCCAGCACCCGCCCGCCGGCCGCCGCCACCCGCAGCTGGGCGACCAGGTCGGTGTCGGTCACATCCTTCAGCAGACAGCCGTGCGCACCCGCCGCGAGCGCTGCGGACAGCGCGTTCCGGTCCTCGAACGCGGTGAACAGCACCACCCGCGCGTCCGGCGCGGCCGCCCGCAGCAGCGGCACCGTCCGCGAACCCGGCAGGTCCGGCAGCCGCAGGTCCAGCAGCACCACGTCCGGCCGCAACGTCGCCGCCAGCGCCACACCCTCGCGCGCCGTCCGGGCCGACCCGACCACGGACACGTCCTCGGCCCGCCGAATCAACGCGGACACGCCGTCGCACACCACTGGATGGTCGTCGACCACCAGGACCCGTACGGTACGACCAGTGGAGCCATCCGCCATCCGAGCGAACTCTCCTCTCCAGGTGGGGGGACCGCAGGCCCACGGCCAGCGGAAACATTGGGTGCGACGGTAACTGAACACAGAGGGGTCAGGCCATGGGCTCAGCCGAGAACGTCCAGAACAACGAGCAGCCGCCGTCCGGTCGAAGCACCGGCCCGGGCACCGGTGCCCGCCCGGCTGCCGGCACCGGCCCGGATGCCGGCACCGGCGCCCGCCTCGACCGGGCCGCGTCGGCGGCCAACTTCCGGACCGCCCGCGAGGTGCTCTGGCAGCACGCCACCGACTACGACACCGCGTACCGCACCTTCGCATGGCCCGAGTTGGGCGAGTTCAACTGGGCCCTCGACCACTTCGACCCGATGGCGCGCGGCAACGACCGGCCCGCCCTGTGGGTGGTCGAGGCCGACGGCAGCGAGCGGATCCACAGCTTCGACCAGCTCGCCCGCCGCTCCGACCAGGTCGCCAACCACCTGCGCGAACTCGGCCTCGGCCGCGGCGACCGGGTACTGGTGATGCTCGGCAACGTCAGCGAACTGTGGGAGGTGATGCTCGGTGCGATCAAGCTCGGCGTGGTGCTGATCCCCGCCACCCTGCTGCTGTCCGCCGAGGACCTCGCCGACCGCCTCGAACGCGGCGAGGTGAGCGCCGTGATCGCCGCCGCCGAGGTCGCCGACCGCTTCGCCGGCCTCCCCGGCGCCCCGCTGCGGATCGCCGTCCGCGCCGACCACGGCACCGGCCAGGTACCCGAAGGCTGGCACGACTACGCCCAGGTCTCCGCCGCCGCCGAGGAGTTCACCCCCGACGGCATCACCCTCGCCGACGACCCGCTGCTGCTCTACTTCACCTCCGGCACCACCTCCAAGCCGAAGCTGGTCGAGCACACCCACGCCTCCTACCCGGTCGGCCACCTGTCCACCATGTACTGGATCGGGCTGCGCCCCGGCGACGTGCACCTCAACATCTCCTCCCCGGGCTGGGCCAAGCACGCCTGGAGCAACCTGTTCGCGCCGTGGAACGCCGAGGCCACCGTCCTGGTGTTCAACTACGGCCGGTTCGACGCCCAGCAACTGCTGGAGGTGATCTCCCGCTGCCGGGTCACCACCCTGTGCGCGCCGCCCACCGTCTGGCGGATGCTGATCCAGGCCGACCTCGGAGCACACCGCACCGAACTGCGCGAACTCGTCGGCGCCGGCGAGCCGTTGAACCCCGAGGTGATCGAACAGGTGCGAGCCGCCTGGGGGCTCACCATCCGGGACGGCTTCGGCCAGACCGAGACCACCTGCCAGATCGGCAACAGCCCCGGCCAGCCCGTCAAGACCGGCTCGATGGGACGGCCGCTCCCCGGCTACCACGTCGCCCTCCTCGACCCGGACGGGAAGCCCGCCACCGAAGGCGAGTTGAGCCTCGACCTGGCCCGCCGCCCGCTCGGCCTGATGCGCGGCTACCGCGGCGACGCCGAACGCACCGCCGACGCCATGCGCGACGGCCACTACCACACCGGCGACGTCGCCGCCCGGGACGAGGACGGGTACATCACCTACGTCGGCCGCGCCGACGACGTGTTCAAGGCCAGCGACTACCGGATCTCGCCGTTCGAGCTGGAGAGCGTCCTGATCGAACACCCCGCCGTCGCCGAGGCCGCCGTCGTCCCCTCGCCCGACCCGCTGCGGCTGGCCGTCCCCAAGGCGTACGTGGTCCTGGTCGACGGGCGCACCCCCGGGCCCGAACTCGCCCGCGACATCCTCGCGTTCACCCGCGAGAAGCTCAGCGCCTACAAGCGCATCCGCCGCCTCGAGTTCGCCGACCTGCCGAAGACCATCTCCGGCAAGATCCGCCGCGTCGAACTCCGCACCCACGAGGCCCGGCGCACCGACGACCGCAACCCGAACGAGTACTGGGACAGCGACTTCCCGGAGCTCCGCCAGGGGTGACGGGGCTGCCGAGGTGCCCGGGTACCCGGCTGCCGGGCCGGTCGGTGTAGGCGGCTGGGCCGGCAGCGGGTCGACCGCCCGGCGCGTGACGGGAAAGCGCTTGCTGCACGCCTTGATCGCTGCGATCGGGTGGCGGGGAAAGCGCTTTCCCCGGGCTGTGATCACCGTGATCAGGGGGTCAGGTAAGCGCTTTCCCCAGTCCGTGATCGCCGCGATCAGAGGGGCTGGCAAGCGCTTTCCCGATGCCCTGACCGCCGCGATCACGCAGCGTGGCAAGCGCTTTCCCGGCGCCCGGAGGAGGGCTGCGGGAAAGCGCTTGCCGACCACCCCGTGCGTACCGATAGCATCCCTGTCACCTCACGGGCATAGCGCAGAGGCAGGCGCGCCGTCTTGTCAGGACGGACCACACCGGTTCGAATCCGGTTCCCGAGAGGCCAGGCGACGGGCCCGTAGCGCAGAGGCAGGCGCACCGCTTTCGCAGAGCGGGAACGCCGGTTCGAATCCGGTCGGGCCCGTCGCCGCTCACGCACCACCACCCCGGAGGGCCCCCGATGCGCACGCCCAGGCCGCACCACACCGGCGGCAGCCCGGACGCGGCCCGGACCCCTGACGCGAGTCACGACCCGGCCGCGCCGGCCGCGCCGCACGCGCCCGAGGCCCCAGCCACGAGCGCCGGCCCGACCGAGGCCGAACTCGCCGCCTACGACCGCACGATCCGGCAGCTGCGCGCCCTCCCCGCCGACCACCCGACGCGACTGCGCGCCGAACGTGTCGCCGAGTCCTTCGTCCGCGATGGCCGCCAGCAGCGTCGCCGGGAGCGCCGCACCGAAGCCGCACTCGCCGACGCCGAGCTGACCGCCGCCACTGCGACCGGCGGCGCCGCCCGCCGCGAGGACGCCCCGCTGTCGAGCACCCCCGCCCGCGCCCCGATCGGCGAACTCCGCCGCACTCGGCGCTGCTACGTCTGCAAGCGCACCTACCAGCAGCTCGACGGCTTCTACCACCGCCTGTGCCCGGACTGCGCCGCCGACCACACCACCCGGCGCGGCCTCAGCACCGATCTGACCGGGCGGCGGGTCCTGCTCACCGGCGCCCGGGTGAAGATCGGTTTCCAGCTCGCGCTGATGATGCTGCGCGACGGCGCCGAACTGATCGTCACCAGCCGCTTCCCGCACGACACCCTGCGCCGCTTCACCGCCGCCGACGGCAGCGACCGGTGGCTGGATCGGCTGCGGATCGTCGGCATCGACCTGCGCGACCCGCGACAGGTCCTCGGTCTGTGCGAGCAACTGCACGCCGAGGGGCGGCCGTTGGACGTCCTGGTCAACAATGCCGCGCAGACCGTCCGCCGCCCGCCCGAGGCCTACGCACTGCTCGCCGAGGGCGAGCACGGTCCCGTCCCGGCGCAGGTCACCCATGCCCCCGGCTTCCGCCCGATGCCCGCCCTCACCGCCGCCTGGCCGGCCGCCGGACTCGCCGCGCCGAAGGCCGAACTCGCCGCACCGGTAACCGCGTTGACCACGGTGCTGCCGTCGCAACCCCGGCTGCCCGTCGCGGTCGCGCTCGCCGTCGCGGACGAGGCCGGTCTGCTGCCCGACCGCGCGCCGCAGAACTCCTGGTCGGCGACGCTCGGCGAGCTCGATCCGGCGGAGGTCCTGGAGACCCAGCTCGTCAACGCGCTCGCCCCGGCGCTGCTCTGCGACCGGCTGCTGCCCCTGCTGGAGGCCTCCCCGCACCCGTCCCGCTACATCGTCAACGTGACAGCGGTGGAGGGCCGCTTCGCCGTCCGCAACAAGCGGCCCGGCCACCCGCACACCAACATGGCGAAAGCCGCCCTCAACATGCTCACCCGCACCAGCGCCGCCGAACTCGCCGAACGCGGCATCCACATGTGCGCCGTCGACACCGGCTGGATCACCGACGAGAACCCGGCCCCGAAGAAGTCCCGGATGGCCGACGCCGGCTTCCGCACCCCGCTCGACATCGTGGACGGCGCGGCCCGCATCTACGACCCGATCGTGCGCGGCGAGGCCGGCGAGCCCTTCGCCGGCGTCTTCCTGAAGGACTACCGCCCCGCCGAGTGGTGACGGCCCCAGCCGGGCTCACCGTCCCCACCCGGCCCGCCAGCCACCACCCTGCGGGCACAGCCCAGTTGCCCGCGCCCACCCCGTGAGCGACGTCGCGCACCGGCGCGGCGGGTACCGAGCGGGGGAGTCGAGCTACTGCTCCGCCTCGCCGCCGGCGATCGGGATGGGCTTGGCCCCGATCACGGCGCACGCCTGCTCCGGCGGCAGGCCGTTCGCGGGGTAGATGATCGGCCCGCCGGGGGCATGGGGATCCCGGCGGTAGCCGCCGTCGGGCTCCGGGACGTCGGCGCCGGGGTGGTAGCAGGCGGTGAACGAGGTCGGCAGCGGTTCGTTCGGGCCCCACATCTGGGTCCACTGCCGGGAGCAGGACGCGCCCGGGTCGCGCGGGTCGAAGTCCTCCGTGGTCGAGACCTCGGCAAGGTCCGCGCCCAGGGTGAGCGTTCGGGCGCACATCGCCGTCCGGCCGGGCTCGTTCCAGGGCAGCCCGCCTGCCGCGGCCAGCGCCCCGCCGCCCGCGAGGGCGGTCAGCAGCGCGCCCCCGACCAGCGCCGTCCGGGCCGGACGCCGTCGGGGCCGCTCGACGGCGGTGTGCTGCGTTCGACTCAGCACCGAGTCGAGCACGCGCCGGCCCTCCGGCGACCGGGCCCAGCCGTCGGCGCCGTCCTGCGGGCGCAGTTGCCGAACGGCGTCCAGGAGCGGGTCGTTCTTCATGCGGGCACCTCCGAGGCGATGGTGGTCGTGGACGTCTGCCGTTCCAGCGCGGCACGGAACCGCCTTCTGGCGCGGTGCAGACGGAGTGCGTAGGCGGCCCTGGTGCAGCCCAGCACCTTCGCGGCCTGCGCGGCCGTCAGGTCGTACCAGCCGGTGAGCAGCAGGACTTCCCGGTCTCCCTCGGCCAGCGTCAGCAGGACCCGGAAGACCTGTTCGCGATCGCCGACCCGGTCCTCGAACCGGCCTCCGTACGCGGCCGCCGGGGCGCCGTCCAGCGCGTCGCGGACGCGTTCGGCGAGCGCCTGGCGCCGCAGCTCCGACCGCACCCGGTTGGCCAGCAGGCGCCTCGCTGCGGCGAGCAGCCACGGCAGTGCGTCCGCAGGCACCGCCGACTGCTTGCGCCAGGCCAGCAGAAAGGTCTCCGAGACGACCTCCTGCGCGGTCTCCCGGTCCGTGCGGTGCAGCAGGTACCCCATCACCCGGTCGGCGTGGGCCCCGTACAACTCCTCCAGCCATCGGTGCCGCCCCTGCGGCTCCCCCTGGTCCGTCATGCGCGCCCTTCCTGTGCGACAGCCGTCACCGGGGAATGTCCGGCACCGCCCAGAACCGTTACACCCACCCGGAAGCGCCCCGGAACCGCCCCCGAACATGCCGCAGGGCCGCCCCGCACGAACGGGGCGGCCCTGCGGCGCGGCAGGAACCGCGGCAAGAACGAACGGTCAGCGCGCCGACATGCGCAGCGCGCCGTCCATCCGGATCGTCTCGCCGTTGAGGTAGTCGTGGTCGGCGACCATGGCCACCAGGCGGGCGTACTCCTCGGGGTGGGCGAGGCGCTGCGGGAAGGTGACGGTGGCGGCCAGGCCGGCCCGGATCTCGTCGGAGAAGCTCGCCATCATCGGGGTGTCGACGATGCCGGGGGCGATGGTGACGACCCGGATGCCGAACTGGGCGAGGTCGCGGGCGGCGGTGATGGTCATCCCGGCCACGCCGGCCTTGGACGCGGCGTACGCGATCTGGCCGACCTGGCCCTCGAACGCGGCGATGGACGCGGTGTTGACGACCAGCCCGCGCTGCCCGGCCTCGTCCGGCTCCAGGGCGGTCATCGCCTCGGCGGCGAGCCGCATCACGTTGAAGGTGCCGATCAGGTTGACGTTCAGCACGGTGCGGAACAGGTCCAGGTCGTGCGGGCCGCGACGGCCGACGATCCGGGCGGACGGGGCGATGCCCGCGCAGTTGACGGCCAGGCGCAGCGGGTGGCCGTCGGCGGCGATCCGGGCCAGCGCGTCGCGCACCGGCTGTTCCTCGGTGACGTCCGCGCCGAGCAGGGTGACGCCCTCGGGCGGGGTCGGCGCGGACTCCACGGCCTTGGGCAGGTCCAGGCCGTAGACGTGGGCGCCGAGGCCCGCCAGGTGGGCGGCGGTGGCCGCGCCGAGGCCGGAGGCGGCACCCGTGACCAGGGCGGCGGTACCGGTGAGCTGCATGCTGGAAAGCCCTTTCCGAGTGGCGTCCGGGGGCCGGGTGTGTCGGCCCCCGGACGAAGAACGACGAACCGTCAGGAGATAACGAAGCGCGAGTGCAGCGACCGCAGCGGCTCCAACGGCCGCGACGGCCGCAACAGCTGCAACGGCCGCGACAGCCGCAGCGGCCTCAGCGGGCGAACTGGCGGCTGATCACCAGGCGCTGGATCTGGTTGGTGCCCTCGAAGATCTGCATGATCTTCGCCTCGCGCATGAACCGCTCGACCGGGAAGTCCCGGGTGTAGCCGTAGCCGCCGAGCACCTGCACCGCGTCCGTGGTGACCTTCATCGCCGCGTCGGTGGCGATCAGCTTGGCGACGCTGGCCTGCCGGCTGAACGGGCGGCCGAGGTCGCGGCGGCGGGCCGCGTCCAGGTAGGTGGCGCGGGCGGAGTCGACGGCGGCGGCCATGTCGGCGAGCAGGAAGCCCAGGCCCTGGTGGTCGACGATCCGGCGGCCGAAGGTGGTGCGCTCGTTGGCGTACGCCACGGCGGTGTCCAGCGCGGCCTGGGCCAGGCCGGTGGCGCAGGCGGCGATGCCGAGTCGGCCCGAGTCGAGGGCGGAGAACGCGATGGGCAGGCCCTGGCCCTCGGCACCGATCAGGCGCTCCCGGCCGAGCAGCGCGCCGTCCCAGTACGCGGCCGTGGTCGGCACGCCGTTCAGGCCCATCTTCTCCTCCGGCGCGCCGAAGGTCAGGCCCTCGACCTGGCCGGGCGCGAGGAAGCACGAGATGCCGTGCGCGCCGGGGGCGGTACGGGCGAACAGCGCGTAGAAGTCGGCCTTGCCGCCGTGGGTGATCCACGCCTTGGTGCCGGTGATCCGGTAGCCGTCCTCGACCGGCTCGGCCTTGCAGGCCAGCGCCGCCGCGTCGGAGCCGGCGTTGGGCTCGGACAGGCTGTAGCCGCCGATCAGTTCACCGGCCAGCATCCGGGGCAGCCACTGCTCCTTCTGCTCCGGGGTGCCGAACGCGTTCAGCGGGTGGCAGGCCAGCGTGTGCACGCTGGTGGCGACCGCGACGGCCGCCCAGCGCGACGCCAACTCCTCCAGCACCTGCAGGTACACCTCGTACGGCTGCCCGCCGCCGCCGAACTCCTCCGAGTACGGCAGGCCCAGCAGACCGGCCTGGCCGAGCAGTGTGAACAGGCCCTCGGGGTACAGCTCCTGCTTCTCGTGGGACTCGACCTTCGGGGCGAGCTCCTTGTCGGCGAGATCGCGGGTCAGCGCGATCAGGTCGGCGGCTTCCTCGGTGGGAAGCAGGCGGTCCACGGCCATGTTCGGCTCCAAGCGGTACGCAAAGCGGTACGTCAGTACCGGGAAGCGTAGCGCAGCAGGTGCGGCGGCGGGAGACAGCAGGGCGACGAACAGGCAAAAGACCGCGAACCGACCGGGAAGCGGGAGCACCCGTGGGGCCAGGGGCAACCACTGGGGCCGAAACCCCGCGCGGCGCACGGGATGCACACAACGGCGCGCGAAGGACAGCAGAGTGCGCCCGGCGGTCGAGCACTGGCCTGTCGCAGGCCGGGCGCAGTCCGAGCAGCGGGCGAGCGGACACCGACCGGCGGCCGAGCGGACACCGACCGGCGGCCGAGCGCAGTCCGAGCAACGGCCGGGCGGAGACCGCACAGCGGCCGAAGCGAGGGCCCGGGAGAGGCCGACTGTCATACTGGCCGGGTGATCGACAGCGCCGCACCCCAGCCCAGCGGACGGGGCGCCGCCCGCCGCAGCGCCCTCTTCGAGGAACTCGTCGCGCTCTTCGTCGCCGAGGGCTTCGCCCGCTTCACACTGGACGACCTCGCGGCCCGCCTGCACTGCTCCAAGCGCACCCTGTACGGGCTGGCCGGCTCGAAGGAGCAGCTGGTCCGGGCGGCCGTGGTGCACTTCTTCCGGAACGCCACCGCCCGGGTGGAGGCCGCACTCGCCGCCGAGACCGACCCGGCCGCCCGCCTGGCCGCCTACCTGCGCGCCGTCTCCGCCGAACTCGCCCCCGGCTCCGCCCGGTTCTTCGACGACCTGGCGGCCTTCGAACCCGCCGCCGAGGTCTACGGCCGCAACACCCGCGCCGCCGCCCGGCAGATTCAGCGCCTGATCGACGACGGCGTCGCAGAGGGCGCTTTCCGCGAGACCCATGTCGCCTTCGCGGCCGACGTGATCAGCTCGGTGATGGTCCGCATCCAGCAGCGCCAGGTCGCCGAGGCCACCGGCCTCGCCGACGCCGAGGCGTACGGGCACCTGGCCGAACTGCTGCTGCACGGCCTGCTGCGCTGAGCCGCCCGAGGGCGCCGCTCAACCCCCTTGCCGCGCACCGGAGTCGTCGCCGGTCGCCGCTCCCGCCTCGCAGACCGGACACCGCCCGCCCTCCCGGACCTTGCCGCACTCCTCGCAGACCAGGTTCAACCAGCAGGCGGGCTCGCCGCCCTCGTCCTCGACGCGCTCCCCGCGATCCACGGCCATGACCCCAGTGTGCCGCCGTCGCCCGCCGAACGGGAGAGCGGGGCCACGGGCGGGAACCCCCGCGCCGGGGCCGCCCCCAACTCCCACGCAGCCGCCCACCGTTACCCAATCTTGATCTTCGCGGTGCGACGTAACCGCCGGGGTGACGCGTCTATCCAGAGCGTCGACGAACACTTTTCATCCGGGGGAGCACATGACCGAGGGGCTCGGCTTCGACGAGTTCGCGACCACTCGGGCACGACGCCTGTTCCAGCTCGCGTACCTGATGTGCGGGGACTGGCACCAGGCCCAGGACCTGGTGCAGACCGCACTCTCCAAGATGTACCCGGTCTGGGGGCGGCTGCGCCGGGCCGACGGGGACGCGGGCGTCGACGCGTACGCCCGGAAGGTGCTGCTGCGCTGCTACCTCTCACACCGCCGGCTGCGCCGCTCCACCGAACTGGCCGTCGCCGAGTTCCCCGACGAGCCGGCGGTCGGGGCCCGCGAGGGCAGTTCGGCCGCGCTGCGGATCACCCTGGTCGCCGCCCTGCGCCAACTGCCGCCCCGCAACCGGGCAGCGGTGGTGCTGCGCTACCTGGAGGACTACAGCCTGGAGGAGACGGCGGAGGCGATGGGCATCACCGTCAGCGCCGTGAAGAGCCTCAACTCCCGTTCGATGACCCGCCTGCGCGCCATCCTCGGCCCGGACCGGGCCCTGCTGCTCCAGGACTGACCGCCGCCGGGCGACCCCGGCGGCGAGACCCGCACGAGACCCCTACGAGTTGCGTCACCCCGTGACCCCCACCTGCCAGTACGGAAGGCATCGGACATTGGACCTGGACCTGGAGCTCTCCCGGATGATGGAGACGAGCGTCAAGGAGCTGAGCGTCCCGGTTGCCGTGATCGTCGCCGAGAGCAACCGCAGAGGCCGCCGGCTCCGGCTGGCCCGCCGACTGCGGATCGCCGGCGCCGCGCTCACCGTCGTCGCGCTGGCCGCCGTGGGGGCGAACGCCGGAATGTCCACCCTGGCCGCGAACGCGCCCGCCGGGGACACCGGCCCGGCCGGGACGGGCATCTCCCCGACCAGCGGCTCGCCCAGCACCCCGCCCGCTTCGTGGCCCAGCGCCCGGCCCAGTGACGAGCCCAGCACCCCGCCGGCCCGGACCGGACCCGCCGAGCGAACCCCCACCCCCGCCTACACCCCGATGCTGAACCTGCCCCAGGCGCCCCGGTTCGGACGACTGCCGACCACCGACACCCCGCCTCCGAGCAGCCAGCACCTGTTCAGCGCCGACCAGGTGTACAAGACGCTCACCACCCTGCTGCCGCTGGAGTACCAGGCCATCAAGGACGCCTGGCCCCACCCCGGCCCGCTTCCCGGCGGCACCGCCGGCGTGGTGATGAAGTACATCGACGGGGAGGGCGTGGTCAGCAGCATGGAAGTGACCATGCGTCACTCGCAGGCCCCCTTCCCGAAGGACCGCCGCGCACCCACCGACCCCAGCGACCTGCCGTTCCAGTGCGCGGAGACCGTCCTCGGCACCGGCGAACGCACCACCCTGGGCTGCGAGTACGGCTTCCTGCCGGACGGCACCTGGGAGATGGTGGAGAGCAACGACGCGGTCGCCCCCAACCTGTACAACTACCGGGTCCGGCTGTGGCGACCGGACGGCACCGTGCTGGAGCTCACCGAGTACAGCGGCCTGCGCGACTACACCGGCCCGGGCACGGCGAACACCCGCGCCACGCCGCCGATCCCGCTCGACATCTGGCGCGGCGTCGCCCAGGCCCAGGACTGGCGCTGGCTCACCCTCACCAAGACCTGACCCCCCAAGGCCCGACCCGCACCAAGACCTGACCCGCACCAACCGCGCCGGAACGCCAACCGCGCCGGAGCGCCGACCGCCCCGGAAGAACCGCCCCGGAAGAACCGCCCCGACACCCCTGCCACCGCGTAGGGTTGGCGGGTGACCGAACAGACGCGCAACGTGGTGGGCGACCACGCCCGGGTGGACACCGTGGTGCAGGCACAGCACGTCAACACCGTCAACATCCACCAGGCGGCAGCTGTCGTCCACGCCCCGGCCTTCGAACTCCCGCCCGAGCGCGCCCACTTCGTCGACCGGACGGAGGAGCAGCGGCGCATCGCCGACCTCCGCGAACCCACCGGCGCGAACGAGGGCACCCCGCAGGTCGCGGTGATCAGCGGCCTGGGCGGCATCGGCAAGACCGCGCTCTGCCTGCGCGTCGGCCACACCCTCGCCGACCGCTACCCCGACGGCGCGCACTACGTCGACCTGGACGACTACCGGCGCGACGGCGGCGTCGACCCGGCCGACGTCCTCGCCGACCTGCTGCCCGGCCTCGGCGTCGACGGCGAATGGCTGGGCCGCGGCTACCGCACCCTGCTGCGCCAGTACTGGGCCCGCACTCGCGGTGGCCGCCGCCTGCTGGTCATCGACAACGCCCACACCGGCGCCGAAGTCCAGGCGCTGCTGCCCGCCTCCGCCGGCAGCCTGGTCCTGGTCACCAGCCGCGGCCCGCTCTACGACCTCGGCGACGCCGCCCGCCTGGAGCTCGCCCTCACCCCGCTCAGCACCGACCACACCACCGAACTGCTGCGCCTGCTCTTCGGCGAACAGCGCTGGGCCGCCGCCGATCCCGCCACCGTGCACACCATCGCCACCGCCTGCGCCGGACTCCCCAAGGCCGCCGAGGTGGCCGGCGAACTCGCCCGCCGCCTCCCGCACCGCACCCTCGCCGCCCTCGCCGACCGCCTGACCGCCGATCTCCACCAGCGCGGCAGCGCCCCCGTCGAAGCCGTGTGGGACGCCGCCTACGCCGAACTCGGCCCGGACGCCGCCCAGTTGTACCGCGTCCTGCCCGAGTGCCCGGGGCCGTACGCCACCGAGTGCACCGCCGCCGCGCTGCTCGGCCTCGGCCTGCCCGACACCGAGGACGCCCTCGCCGAACTCCTCACCGCCGGACTGCTCGACTACCGCGCCGGCGGCTACCGGCAGCACGCCCTGGTCCGCGGCCACGCCCGGCGCCGCGCCGAACAGGCCGACCCGCAGGGCGCCGAACGCACCGAGGCGCGCCGCCGCGTCCTGCACTGGCTGCGCCGCCAGACCGCCCGCGCCGACCTCGCGATGGCCGGCGCCCGCCTCACCGTCGAGGCCGAGGTGCCGCCGCTGCCAGGCGTCCCCGACGCCGACCTCGGCACCGCCAAGTCCGGTGCGCTGCACTGGATGGAGGCCAACCGGCTCGGCCTGTACGGCGCGGTCGGCCTCGCCCACGCCGACGGCCGCGACGACGACGCCGTCGCCCTCGCCGAGTCGCTCTGGACGCACTACCTCGACCACCCCCGGCACGACGCCGTCGAGGCCTTCCGCACCGCCGTCGACTCCGCCGACCGCGCCGACAAGCTCCACGCCCGCATCCGCACCCGCTGCCTGCTGGCCCGCCCGCTGTGGGAGACCGCCCGGTTCGACGAGGCCGCAGCCCTGCTCCGCCAGGCCCGCGCGCTGAGCGAACTGCTCGGCGACGACCCCGCCGACCGCCGCCTCGCCGCCTCCGCCATCGACTTCCGCGGCCAACTCGCCCTCGCCCAGGGCCAATGGACGGCCGAACAGCACGGCGCCGAAGCGGCCCGGGAGCACTTCGCCGCCGCCCTCGCCGACTTCGCGGCCGTCCGCACCGCCCACCTGGCGATCGGCAACGCGTACGGCGCGGCGCTGCAGACCTACCAGTCCGCCAAGGCCCAGGCCGCCGCCGGCGACCACGCGGCCGCCGCCGAGCTCTTCACCGAGGCCTACCGGCAGTTCACCGGGATGCGGGGCCGCCAACGCATCACCGCCCGCGCCCGGTTCGGCCTCGGCCAGGCCCTGCTGCGCGCCGGACGGTACACCGACGCCGAACCGCACCTGACCGCCGCACTCGCGGACGCCGAGGACCGCGCCTCCACCTTCGACGAGGCCCGCATCCGCACCGACCTCGCCACCCTCGCCGAGTGCACCCAGCGCCCCGACGAAGCCGCCCGGCACCGCGCCCGGGCCGCCGAACTCCGCACCCGCTACGGCGGCGGCCCCGACGAGACGACGACCGAACCGCGCCCCCACGAAGGCTGACTCGCCGGCCTCACAGCTCCGCGTCGAGCTCCTCGGGCAGCGCCGGCCGGACGGTGAGCCGGGCCGTCAACGCGCCCAGCACGCAGTCGAGTTCGACCGGCCGGTCGTCCGCCGGGTGCCCGCCCAGCCAGGCGTGGACGGCGGACACGGCAGCCGTCGGGTCGATCCGGTGGATCCGCCCAGCGGACCGGGCGGGCGCCAACTGCACGGTCAGCGCCCCGCGTCGGCGGTGCCGCAGCACGCAGCGGTCGTCGGACAGCACGGCCGCGGCGGTCACGCAGGACGGCAGCTCCGCGAGCACGTGCGCCGTCCAGCCGGCCACCGTCCACCGCCCGGAGCCGGGCCGCCGCCACAGCACGGCCGCGCTGCGCACCTGCGCCAGCGCCGCCACCGGATGCTCGGCCGACAGGTGGTGGACCGGCAGCTCCGTCCCGGCGGGGAAGCGCTCCAGCCGCACCCGTCGCCCGTCGGCGTCCACCTCGGCCCGCACCGCCAGCGCCGGCGCGGCCGACCGGGGCACCGACGGCACCGGCAGCGGCCGCGCGTGCACCGCCTGCCGAGGGGGCGTCAGGTCGAGCAGCCGGTACAGCTCGGTGCGCAGCAGCCCCAACGCCTCCCCGGGCCGCTCGAACGCCCCGCCGGGCGCCCGCACCGCGGCCGACTCCAGGGCGCCGGGCGCGCGGACCGACTCCAGCCCGGTGAACCGCGGCGCGGCGGCCAGCAGCCGGGCCATCGGGGTGCCGGCGATCAACTCCCGTCCGCCGTCATAGGCGTTGAGCACCGGCCGGCCGAGCGCGGCGGCGTACAGCGCGGTGGAGCCGTGGTCGGTGATCACCGCGTCGGCGGCCACCAGCACCGCCGCCCAGTCCTGGTGCGGGGACGGCAGCAGCAGCCCGGCCCGCAGCTCGGGGCGGAACTGCTCGGCGAGGTCCAGCCGGCTGCGCTCGCCCACCTCGTTGGGGTGCACCAGCAGCGCCACCCGGTACCCGTCCACCGGCAGGCCGAGCACCAACTCCCTCGGCAGAAAAGGCCGTTGAACGAGCAGGCTCTCCGGCCCCCAGGTGGACAGCACCGCCAGCAGGACGCGGTCGCCCAGATCGAGTGCGGCCCGGTACGCCTCCCGGCGCGGGCCGGACTCCAGCAGCCGGTCCAGCGTGGGATCGCCCACCACCACCGCGCGGGTGGCCGCCGGCGGGCAGAACTCGGCCAGCCGGGACAGCTGTTCGGCATGCCCGAGCCCGTGCAGGTCGGCCCACGGCGCGCCGTCGGAGAGCAGGAACGCCGGGTCGAGACCGGACGGCAGCTCCGGCGAACCCTCCTCCCGCAGCGCCTTGTTGAAGCCCGCGCCGTGCGGCAGCAGCGCCCGGGCCCGGCCGGACAGACTGGCCAGCGCGCCCTTCGGGCTGGTGGTCAGGATCAGGTCGAACGGCCGGGCGGCGGCCTGCTCGAAGTCGATCACCCGGGCGCCGGAGCGGTCCAGCGCGGCCAGCGCGTCCAGGTCGAAGCGGGAGCCGGGCACCAGGGTGAACCAGCGGGAGATCCGGCCGTCGCCCTCGAACACCGGCAGTACGTCCAGCAGTCGGTGCAGCGCCACCGCCGAGCGGAACGCCAGCAGCACGGAACGCCGCTGGTCCCCGCCGGTGTCACGCATGCGCCGATGGTATCCGTGCGCCGGCGGCCCCGGGGGCCGGGACACGGTCGCCCGGCCCGGCGCGGTCGTCCGACCCCCGGTCAACCTCCTTGGCCGGGCGGCACGAAGCCGCCGCCCCCGACCGACTGCGGGCGGGGGCGGCGGCGGACGGACACCGGACGGTCAGACGGCGTCGACGACCTGGGTCGCGGCCTCGGTGCCGGAGGCGATCGCGCCGGAGATCCACGCGTGGTAGCGCGGCTGGCAGTGGTCGCCGGCGAAGAACAGCCGCCCGTTCACCGGCGACGGCACGTGCGGGCCGAGGCTGAGCAGCTGGCCGGGCGTCTCGATGACGGCCTCGCCCAGCGCCCACCGGTTGCGCAGCCAGGACTGCGAGACGTGCCGGTCGGTGACGTAGCGCCGGATCCGCTCGCCGTACAGGCCGGTCAGGTGCTCCAACGCCTCGGTGTGCCGGTCGGCGGGCGTGAGCGCGTCGAAGCGCAGCGCGTCCTCCGCCCAGTTGTAGGCGGCCAGCACCACACCGCCGGGCGCGCCGTCGTCGCTCGGGTGGGAGGGGAAGTAGACGAACCGGCTGGCCTCGTCGGAGACGCAGCCGCCGCCGACCGCGGGCACCGCGTCGCCGTGCGGGGCGGGCCGGTAGTCGGCGCCGAGCTTGGCCTTCCAGGTGTCCTCGTCCCACTCCCACCAGCGCTCGGTGAACTCCAGCAGCACCTTGTGCGCGGTGTCGTGCTTGAGCTCGTTGATCGCCCGGCGCTTGCCGTAGGGGAGCAGCGGTTCGAAGTCGACGTGCCGCAGCGCCGCGAACGGCACCGCCAGCACCACCATGTCGGCGCGGTACTCGGTGGCCTTGCCGCCGATCGCGCCCTCGCAGGCCTCGTCCTCCGGGCCGTCCTCCGGTTCGGCCGTCAGCGTGACGCCGTCGTCGTCCGCGCGGACCTTGGTGACCACCTGGCCGCGCTCGATCGGCAGACCCTTGGCGAGCGCCTCGGTGAGCGCGTCGGTGCCGGCGCTGAACTCGAAGTAGGTGACGGACGGGTTGATGTCGCCGGCGTCGAACACCGAGTGCAGGAAGCCGTAGGACAGCCGGCTGGTCAGGTTCTCCAGCGTGCCGACCGCCTGGATCTGGGCGTCGCTCCAGCCCTCGCCCTCCTGCAGGTAGCGCAGCAGCGAGTAGCCGTCCATGTCGTACAGCAGGTCGGCCATGCCGGTGACCCGCTCCTCGATCGGCTTGTCGGTCCAGCTGCCGTCGGGGTTCTTGACCATGGTGTAGGCGCGGGCGGTGTCCAGGGCCCGGTCGAAGGCCGCCGCGGTGGTCTGGCCGCTGTCCCAGCCGAAGCTCTTGTTGATCGGGCCCGGGTCCGCGCTGTACTCGGCCTTGGTGACGGTCTGCCCGTTGACGTGCACGAACCGGCCGCCGAGACCCTTCGGCGCGCTGTACGGCGGGGCCTCGCCGCTGGCGAACTCCTCGCCGGTCCACGAGGTGTACACCACCCGCGAGTCGTGCGAGACCTCGTCCGGCTCCGGCGGCAGGTCCACGATGTCGAACGGGCGGCGCGGCACCTTCAGGTGGTCGGCCAGCGCGAGGGTCAGCACGTGGCTGGACGGGATGCGCATCGCGCCGGCCTCCGCGTGCAGGCGCGGGTCCTGCCACACCTCGCCGCGGAAGGTCTTCACCCGGCCGCCCACCCGGCTGCGGTTGGCCTCCAGCACCCGCACCTTGTGGCCGGCCGCCTGCAGCAGCCGGGCGCACACCATGCCGGCCACGCCCGCGCCGACCACCACGACGTCGCGCGCCTCGGTCTGCTTCAGGCGCTGACGTCCGGTCAGCAGCTTCAGATACTGGAGTGTCAGGTCGTTGTGGTCGGCGTCGGTCAGCAGGATCCGGCGCGCCATGATCAGCGCCGCCTCCCGCCGCGCCGGGTCCGGCGGAAGCGGGTCCGCCGCACGAGAAGTACCGGCCCCCGGGCCGGCCAGGGCGGCGGCCGTCACCGCGCCGCCGGAGGCAAAGAGCAGTCCGCGTCGAGAGATCACCGCCCCACCCTGGCAGCGCCCCGCCCCCGACGCGTCCATTCCGCCCACCCACCCTCGGACCATCACCCGCACGGGGGGCGCGCACCCGTTCACCGGGCGCGCCATGCCCCTGAGGGCGCGCCCGGCGCTCGTTCGGCCGGGTCGAATATGGTATTCCACGAAACTTTGGAGAATCGAGGAGAGCCGTGAACCCCGAGACCAGCGCCGCCGCGCCGCCACCCGCCGACCGCGCCGGAACCGCCGACCGCACCGACCGCGCCGGAACCGCCGACCCCACCGGCCGCACCGACGCCGCCGATCCCGCCGCGCTCGCCGCCGATCCCGCCGTGCTCGCCGCCGACCCCGCCGTGCAGCAGCGCATCCTGCGCGTGCTGGTCACCTCGCAGATCCTCAGCGGCGCGGGCCTCGCCGCCGGCATCACCGTCGGGGCGCTGCTCGCGAAGGACATGCTCGGCAGCACCGGGCTGGCCGGGCTGCCCAGCGCGCTGTTCACCGCCGGCAGCGCGCTCTCGGCGATCGTGGTCAGCCGGATATCCGCCGCCCGCGGCCGCCGCCCCGGACTCGCCCTCGGGTACGCCACCGGCGCCGTCGGCAGCGCCGGCGTGATCGTCGCCGCCGCGCTCGACAACGCCGTCCTGCTGTTCCTCGCGCTGTTCGTCTACGGCGCCGGAACCGCCACCAACCTCCAGGCCCGCTACGCCGGCGCCGACCTCGCCGCCCCCGGGCGCCGCGCCCGGGCGATCTCCACCGTGCTGGTCGCCACCACCCTCGGCGGCGTCCTCGGCCCCAACCTGGCCGCCCCCACCGGCGTCCTCGCCCACGCCCTGCACCTGCCCCGCCTCGCCGGACCGTTCCTGCTGGCCGGCCTCGCCTACGCCGCCGCCGCACTCGTCCTCGCCGCCCGACTGCACCCCGACCCGCTGCTGCTCGCCCGCGCCGCCGCGACCGCCGCCGAGGCCCCGGCCGACGACCGGGCCGCCGACCCCGCCGCCGACGCCGCGGCCACCGCCCGCATCCGCAACCGGGTCCTGCTCGGCGCCCAGGTGATGGTGGTCACCCAGATCGTCATGGTCGGCGTGATGACCATGACGCCCGTGCACATGCACGACGCCGGACAGGGCACCGCCGCCTCCGGCTTCGTCATCGCCCTGCACGTCGCCGCGATGTACCTGCCCTCCCCGCTCACCGGACGCCTGGTCGACCGCCACGGCCCGCTCGCCGTCGCCGCGGCCGCCGGCCTCACCCTGCTCGCGGCCGGACTGCTCGCCGCCGCCGCCCCCGCGCAGACCGTCCCGCTGCTGGCCCTCGCCCTCGTGCTGCTCGGCCTCGGCTGGAACTTCGGCCTGGTCTCCGGCACCGCGCTGCTCACCGACGCCGTCCCGCTCGCCAACCGCGCCAGGACCCAGGGCGCCGTCGACGTGGCCATCGCCGTCTCCGGCGCCACCGCCGGCCTCGCCTCCGGCGTCGTCGCCGACCTGGCCGGCTACTCCGTCCTCGCCCTCGGCGGCGGCCTGGTCGCCCTGCTGATCCTCCCCGCCCTCGCCACCGCCGCCACCCGGAGCCGACGATGACCCGACTCACGGTCGACGGGCGGGGCCTGCTCTGCGTCACCCTGCTGCTGCGCCTGCGCGCCGCGATCGCCGACGCCCCCGCCGGCACCCTCGTCCACGTCCGCGCCACCGACCCGGCCGCCCCGCTCGACCTCCCCGCCTGGTGCCACCTCACCGGCCACCACTACCTCGGCCCCGTCGACGACGACACCTACGCCCTCCGCCTGACCGCCACCCCCGCCCCCACCCGCCCCGACGCCCCCTGGCACCGCCCGGCCGACTGACCCGGGCGGCCCCGTCGGGAGCACTTCGGGCGGGGATATAGGCTGGTCACGCAGCGGTTCGCCCCGTCCACGCCTGGGCGGGCGCGTCGCAAGAGGGAACCTGGTGGGAGTCCAGGACTGCCTCGCAGCGGTGAGCGGGAACGACCGCCGTCACACGCACTGGACCCGATCGGCCCGGGAAGCGACGGCCAGTAGGAAGACCCTGCACGGGACAAGCCCGCGAGTCCGAAGACCTGCCGCCGCCCGCAGCGCCCACCGGCGTGGCGGAAATCCCAAGTCGCGACTCGCGAAGGAGAGTTGACGTGGCAGATCAGACCGCAGCAGCTGTGATGTCCGCCGCAAAGCCGGTGGAGGCGTCGCAGGTGACGCTCGCGCACATCATGAGCGAGCACGACACCAACCTCTACGGCACCATCCACGGCGGCGTGGTGATGAAGCTCATCGACGACGCCGCCGGCGCGGCCGCCGCCCGGCACGCGGAGGGTCCGGCCGTCACCGCCTCGGTGGACCGGATGGACTTCCTGGCCCCCGTCCGGGCGGGCGACCTGCTCACCGCGCACGCCGAGCTGGAACGGGCCGGCCGCACCTCGATGACCGTCCGGGTCACCGTCTCCGCCGAGCGCTGGAACGCCGCCGGCCCGCTCACCCGGGTCGCCACCGCGCGGCTCACCTTCGTGGCGATCGACGCCGAGAGCCGTCCGCGCCCCGTCCCGGCCCTGCTCGCCCCCGCGGCCGCCTGACGATCCGTCGCCCTCCCGTGTGCCCGCAGCGCCGTCCGACCCGGTGCTGCGGGCACACGGCTGTCCGGCGGCGCTACGTGATCACTCTCACGCCGGACAAATCGCCCCATCGCGGACGGCGCGTGATCGACATGTTCCGTTCAAGCTCCGATTACCCCACCATGGCAGCGTGTGCCCGCCTACGCGCGTAGCGCACCCCATGGTTCCTGTGGTTCGAGGAGATTGACAGATGATCAGAACGTGGAAGGCCGCCCGTCCGCTGGCCCTCGCCGCCGCCGCGCTGGTGGCGGCGGCCGGTGCGAGCGCCGTCCCGCAGCACGCCCACGCGGCCGGCCCCGAGGCCGCCCCCCGGGCCGCCGCGGCCGCCGCCCCCAAGCGTGTGCTGTTCGACAACTCCAAGGCCGAGACCGCGGGCAACGCGGACTGGATCATCTCCACCAGCCAGCCCGACCCGCTGGCGCAGAACGCCAACCCGACCTCCGAGACCAGCTGGACGGGCGCCATCTCGGCCTGGGGCGTGGCCCTGCAGAAGGCCGGCGGCTACAGCCTCAAGACGCTGCCCGCCGGCAGCACCATCACCTACGGCACCGGCGGCGCGCTCGACCTCGCCAACTTCGACGAGTTCGTGCTCCCCGAGCCCAACGTGCGCCTCAGCGCCGCCGAGAAGACCGCCGTCATGACCTTCGTGCAGAACGGCGGCGGGCTCTTCCTGATCTCCGACCACACCGTCAGCGACCGCAACAACGACGGCTGGGACTCGCCGGCCATCATCAACGACCTGCTGACCAGCAACGGCGTCGACAACACCGACCCGTTCGGGTTCTCCGTCGACCTGCTGAACATCACCACCGACAACCCGCGGGCGATCTCCTCCGCCGGCGACCCGGTCCTCAACGGCCCGTTCGGCACCGTCACCGGCTCCATCATCCGCAACGGCACCACCTTCACCCTCAAGCCCGCCGACAACCCGAACGTCAAGGGCCTGCTCTACCGCACCGGTTACAGCGGCAACACCGGCGCGGCCTTCGTCACCTCCACCTTCGGCAAGGGCCGGGTCGCGATCTGGGGTGACTCCTCGCCGGTCGACGACGGCACCGGCCAGTCCGGCAACACCCTCTACGACGGCTGGAACGACCCGGCCGGCACCGACGCCGCGCTCGCCCTCAACGCCACCGCGTGGCTCGCCCAGGGCGGCTCCACCGGCAGCACCGGCTCCGTCACGCTCACCAACCCGGGCGCCCGCACCGCCACCGTCGGCACCGCGACCAGCCTGCAGCTGTCCGCCACCGACACCGCCGGCGGCACCCTGACCTACGCCGCCACCGGCCTGCCCGCCGGGCTCACCGTCAACCCCGCCACCGGCCTGATCAGCGGCACCCCGACCGCCGCCGGCGCCTCCACCGTCACCGCCACGGCCACCGACTCCACCGGCCCGTCCGCGACCGCCACCTTCAGCTGGACGGTCGGCACCGGCGGCGGCAGCACCTGCACCGCCGCCCAGCTCATCACCAACCCCGGCTTCGAGACCGGCAGCACCTCCGGCTGGACCGAGACCAACAGCGGCGGCTCCTCCACCATCAACAGCAGCAGCAGCGAGCCCGCCCACACCGGCAGCTACGACGCCTGGCTCGACGGCTACGGCGCCACCAACACCGACACCCTCGCCCAGACCGTGACGCTGCCCGCCGGCTGCGCCGCCTACAACCTGAGCTTCTGGCTGCACATCGACAGCGCCTCCTCCACCACCACGGTCTTCGACACCCTCACCGTCACCGCCAACGGCACCACCCTCGCCACCTACAACAACACCAACGCCGCCGCCGGCTACCAGCAGCGCACCTTCAACCTCGCCGCCTACGCCGGCCAGAGCGTCACGCTGAAGTTCACCGGTGCGGAGGACTACACCAAGCAGACCTCGTTCGTCCTCGACGACATCACGCTCAACGTCTCCTGACGCCCCGTCGAAGACCCCGCGGGCCGGTTCGCCCGGCCCGCGGGGCTTTACCTCGCCCAGAGATTCCGAGCCGTTTTGTGAAGGTCTTGCCATGAGGATCTTCACCTTCCTAGACTGCGGAATCCATGGCCGGACGCGTCCATGTCACGCGCTTGGGGGAGGGCCGAGGTGAAGCGTTTCCGCCTGCTTGTCGCGGGCAACGCGGTTTCCGCGTACGGCAGTTATCTGAATATGGTCGCGCTCAACGTTTTCGTGTACCACCTGACGGGCAGTGCCCTGACGGCCGGTCTGTACATGGCGGTGCGACTGCTGACCAGTGTCGCCTCGGGGGTCGTCGCGGGCGCCCTGGCGTCCCGGATCCCGCGCAAGCGGCTCATGGTGGGCTCGGACCTCACCCAGGCCGCCGCGCTGGTGACGCTGCTGCTGGCGCCGTCGGGCGCGCGGGTCGCGGTGCTGTTCGCGGTCGCCGTGGTCGCGGGCGCCTGCTCGACGGTCTCCGGGGTGTCGCTGCGCAGCGCGGTGCCCGAGATCGTCGGGGCGGAGCTGCGGACCAGGGCCAACAGCCTGCTGGCGACCGGCCGTTCGCTGGCGATGGTGGCCGGGTTCGGCTCCGCCAGCGTGATCGTCGCCCAACTCGGCTACCGCTGGGCGTTCGCGCTGGACGCGCTGACCTTCCTCGTCTCGGCGAGCGTCCTGCTGTCGCTGCCGATCCGCACCGAGGCCGCGCCCACCGGCGACGCCCCGGCGCCCGCCACGAAGGAGCGGCCGGCCGGCGGACGGTGGGCCACCCTGGTGCTGCTGCGGTCGATGCCCGTGGTGGCCGTGATGGTCCTGGTCCGGGCGGTCGACGGCCTCGGCTCCTCGTCCCACAACGTGGCCCTGCCGATCTACTCCGACGCGCTCGACCCCGCCCACCCGGCCGCGTTCATCAGCCAGTTCTGGGCGACCTGGGCGATCGGCAACATCGCCATGCAGCAGATCCTGTCCCGCTGGACGTCCCGCACCGGCCGCAGCCCGGGGGAGCGGATCTTCGCGCTGGGCGCCTGCGTGATGTCGGCCGCGTTCATCCTGGTCTTCGCCGGGCTGCCGACCGCCCTCGCGGTGGTCGCGGCCCTGGTGGCCGGCATGGCGGACGGCCTGACCGAGGTCGCCTACGTCTCCCGGCTGCAGACCGTCCCGGACGCGCAACGGGCGCGGCTGTTCGGCCTGTCGGCGTCGGTGGAGAACCTGGGCTTCGGCCTCGGCATGATCCTCAGCGGCGCGCTGCTGGAGCAGTTCTCGCCGCTGGCGGTGGTGGGCGGCTTCCACGGCCTGGCGATCCCGCTCTGCCTCGGGTTCCTGCTCCTGCTGGTGCGGGGCGCGACGCGCGCACGCGGGGCGGCGGAGGCGGCCGACGACCGGATTCCCGCAGCCGAAGGAGAACGGGTATGACCGCCCCCGCCGCCCGCGAGGGCACTGCTCCCGCCGCCCGCGAAGCCGTCCCCGCCGACCGCCGGGTCGCCGTCATCGGGCTCGCGCTGCGCCTCCCCGGCGCCGACACCCCGGACGCCTTCTGGCGGGTGATTCGCGACGGCGAGGACCGCGTCCGGCATTTCGCGGACGAAGAGCTCGCCGCCGCCGGAATCCCGGCCGAGAAATACCGGGCCCCCGACTTCGTGGGCGCGAGCGCCGTCCTGGACGGCGACATCTCGCAATTCGACGCCGCGTTCTTCGGCATGAGCGGCCGGGAGGCCGCGCTCACCGATCCGCAGCACCGCCTGTTCCTCGAAGTCGCCTACCACGCACTGGAGAACGCCGGCTACCCGAAGGAGCGCCCGGGCACCCGCGTCGGCGTCTACGCCAGCACCGGCTACGAGCTGTACTCGCTGCAGACCTACCTGATCAACAACGTGCTCCCGGGCGCGCTCGGCGAGGACTGGCTGTCGCGCCTGCAGGTGCTGATCGGCAACTACCCCGACTTCACCGCCACCCGCGCCTCGTTCCGGCTGGACCTGACCGGCCCGTCCTTCAACATCCAGAACGGGTGCTCCAGTTCGCTGGTCGCGGTGCAGACCGCCGCGCAGGCGGTGCTGTCCGGCGAGAGCGACCTCGCGCTGGTCGGGGCGGCGGCCGTGCACACCCCGCAGGTGCTGGGCTACCAGTACGTCAAGGGCTCGATCCTGTCGAAGACCGGCCGGGTGCGGGCGTTCGACGCCTCGGCCGACGGCACGGTCGGCGGCAACGGCGTGGTGGCGATCGTCCTCAAGCGGCTCGACCGGGCCCTCGCCGACCGGGACACCGTCCACGGCGTCATCAGCGGCTGGGGCGTCAGCAACGACGGTGCCGCCAAACACACCTACACCGCGCCCAGCCCGGCCGGCCAACAGGCCGCGATCCGAAGGGCGTTGGAGAGCAGCGGGATCAGCGCGGACGAGATCGGGTTGCTGGAGACGCACGGCACCGGCACGCTCAAGGGCGATCCGATCGAGTTCGACGGCGCCACCGCCGCGTTCCGCGTCGACACCGACCGCACCGGCTACTGCGCGATCGGCTCCACCAAGTCGAACATCGGCCACCTGGACGTCGCCTCGGGCCTGGTCGGCCTGATCAAGGCGATGCTCGCCGTGCGCCACGGAGTGATCCCGCCGATGGCCAACTTCGAGCAGCCCAACCCGGGCATCGACCTCGCCGCCAGCCCCTTCTACATCCCCCGCGAGGCCCGGCCGTGGCCGCGCGACGGCCGCCCGCGCCGGGCCGGCGTCACCTCGCTGGGCGTCGGCGGCACCAACGCCCACGTGCTGCTGGAGGAACCGCCGCCCACGCCCCGCGCGAGGGACGAGGACGCCCACTCCGCGCCCGGCGTGCTGCTGGTCTCCGGACGCGACCCGCAGGCGCTCAGCGCCAACGCGCGCGCCCTGCGCAACCACCTGCGCCGGCACCCGGACGCGTCGCTGCCCGACCTGGTCACCACCGCCGCCCTCGGCCGCACCCACGGACGCCACCGGCTCGCCGTGCGCGGCGACAGCCCGGCCGCGCTCGCCGACGCGCTCGACCGCGCACTGACCGGCCCGGCCCCCGCGGCCCGCGGGCGCGGCCCGGTGTGGTCCGGCCTCGCCCCGCGCGAGGGCGCCACCCCGGTCGGCTTCCTGTTCGCCGGCCAGGGCAGCCCGTTCCGCGGCATGGCCGCCCCGTTCGACCGGCGGTTCCGGGCGGTCGCGGACGTCCTCGACGCGTGCGAGGCGCAGTACCGCCGGGAGTACGGCACCCCTCTGCTGGACGCGTTCCGCACCGGCCGGGCCGCCGACGGCCACGAGACCTGGCCGACCGCCCTCGCGCAGCCCGCCCTGTTCGCGCTCCAGACGGCCCTCACCCGGATGTGGCAGCAGGCCGGCATCCGGCCCGCCACCGTCGCCGGGCACAGCGCGGGGGAGTACGCGGCCCTGGCCGCCGCCGGGGCGCTCACCGTCGAGGACGGCCTGCGGCTGACCGCCGAACGCGGCCGGCTCATGCAGGCCTGCCCGCCCGGCGCGATGGTCGCGATCGCCGCCGACCGCGCCACCGCCGACCAACTCGCCGCCGCGGTACCGGGGTTGGAGGTGGCCGTCGCCAACGGCGAGCACGCGCACGTCCTGGGCGGACCGGTCGAGGCGGCCGAGAAACTCGTCGCACTGCTCGCCGAACACGGCATCCCCGGCGAATGGCTCCCCGTCGACCGCGCCTTCCACACCGCACTCACCGAACCGGCCCTCGACGCGTTCCGCACCGTACTGGAGCACACCGCGTTCCGGCCGCTGACCGTCCCGTTCGTGAGCGGGCTGGACGGCGCCGTCCGCCCCGTCGGCTGGGTGCCGGACACCGACTACTTCCTGCGGCACACCCGCGAAACGGTCCGGTTCGACGCCGTCCTCGCGACGCTCGGCGAACACGCCGCCGGCGAACCCGTGCTGCTCGACCTCGGCCCGCACCACACGCTCGGCGCCCTCGCCAGGCGCGCCCTGCCCGGCGCCACCGTCGCCTCGGCGACCCGCCGCGGCGCGGGCATCGACCCCCTCTGGTCCGCGGCCGCCGCCCTGCACTGCGCAGGCGCACCCGTGGACTGGCACCACCTGCTGGACGGCACCCCCGGCGGCCGCACCCCGCTGCCCGCCTACCGCTTCCAGCGCCGGCACTACTGGACAGGCCCCGCACAGACGATCAGCACCTTCGGTGAACCAACGGAAGACGAGGACGCAGTGGAACCGAGCAACACGGGCACCATCACCGCCGACGACGTACGCCGCCACATCGTCGACGTGACGGCCGAGCACTTCGGCGCGGAGCCGGGGGCGGTGACCGACGACACCTCGTTCTTCGACCTCGGCGCCGACTCGCTCCAGCTGATCCACCTGCTGCGACTGATCGAGCAGGAGCACCGGGTCAAGGTCGCCATGCGCGAGCTGTTCGAGGAGGCCGGGACGCCGCGCCTGCTGGCCGAGCTGATCGTGGGCCGGATCCCGGGCGCCCCGGCGCCGGCCGCCGCACCCGCCGTCGTTCCGGCTGCTGCCCCTGCTGCTCCCGCGCCCGTCGTCCCTGTCGCTCCTGTGCCTGTCGCGCCCGTCGCCCCCGCCGCTGTGGACCCGTCCCCGGCGTACGCGACGCGCCAGGAGGTCGCGGACCTGGCCCGGCAGATCCAGCAACTCACCCAGATCCAGCTCCAGATGATGACGCAGCTCTCCGACCTGGTGACCCGCCAGCTCGCCGCCCTGCCCGGTGGCACCTCGACCGCGCCCGGCGGTGGCCGATGATCGCGCCGCAGCCACCGGACGCCCTCGCGGCCGCCACCGCCGCCGCCGACAGCGACCTCGCCGAGATGGCGGAACTCTCCCGGCGGATCGCCGAGCAGCTCGCCGGGACGGCCCCGGCGGCGCCGTCCGGCACCGCACCGGCGATGCACGGCCCGCGGGTGGCCGTCGACCGCGGCTCCGGCATGGTCAGCGGCACCGGGCCCGACAGCCGCAAGCGCCACCTGGACGACCTCGTCCGCCGGTACACCGCGAAGACGGCGACCTCGAAGGAGCTGGCGCAGCGCCACCGCCGGGTCCTGGCCGACAGCCGGGCCGTCGTCGGCTTCCGCTCCAGCACCAAGGAGATGCTGTACCCGATCGCGGCACGCGGCGCGTCCGGCGTGTCGATCACCGACATCGACGGCAACCGGTACACCGACATCACCATGGGTTTCGGCGTGCTGATGTTCGGCCACGAGCCGCCGTTCGTCCGCGAGGCCGTGCGCGAACACCTGTCGCGCGGCGTGCAGTTGGGCCCGCGCAACGCCGAGACCGGCGAGGCCGCCGAACTGCTCGCCGAGATCACCGGCATGGAGCGGGTGGCGTTCGCCAACTCCGGGACGGAGGCCAACTCGGCGGCGATCCGGCTCGCCCGCGCCGCCACCGGCCGCCGGAAGATCGTCACCTTCCACGGCTCGTACCACGGCCACGCGGACAACGTCCTCGGCCGCGCGGCGCACAAGGGCGAGGGGCGCGCCACCGCCCCCGTCTCCATCGGCATCCCGGACAGCGCGGTCGCCGACCTGCTCGTCCTCGACTACGGCGACCCCGCGTCGCTGCGCGTCATCGAGGAGCAGGCCCAGTCCATCGCCGCCTGCATCGTCGAACCCGTGCAGAGCCGCCACCCGTCCCTCCAACCCGTCGAATTCGTCCGGGAGTTGCGCGAACTCACCCGGCGCCACGGCATCGTCCTCATGTTCGACGAAATGCTCACCGGCTTCCGCCCGGCCCTGCGCGGCGCCCAGGAGCTGTACGGCGTCACCCCGGACCTCGCCACCTACGGCAAACTGCTCGGCGGCGGCTTCCCGATCGGCGCCATCGCCGGCCGCGCCGACATCATGGACGGCGTCGACGGCGGCCACTGGAACTACGGCGACGCGAGCTACCCGCCCGGCGAGACCACCTTCTTCGGCGGCACCTACATCCAGCACCCGGTCTCCATGGTCGCCGCCCGCGCCGTCCTCACCCACCTCAAGAACGAGGGCCCCGCCCTCCAACAGCGCCTCAACGCCCGGACGGACCGACTCGCCGCCGACCTCAACGGCTTCTTCGAGGCCGAGGAATTCCCGCTCCGGCTCGCCCACTTCGGCTCGATGTTCCGCTTCGAACACCGCGCCGACATGGAACTGCTCTACCACCACCTGCTGCTGCGCGGCGTCTTCGTCTGGGAGTGGCGCAACTTCTTCCTCTCCACCGCCCACACCGACGACGACCTCGCCACCGTCACGGCCGCCGTCCGGGACTCCCTCCACGACCTGCGCAACGCCGGCTTCTTCCCCACCACCCGCACCCCGGCACCGACCGGAACGGCGCCCCGGGCCACCCCTACACCGGCCGTCCAGACGCACGCCGGGCCGCAGGCCCCGGCACCGGTCGGGCCGGAATCCTGCAACGTGCCGACACCGGCCCTGGCTGCCGTGCCTGCCGTAGCAGCCGCTGAGCCGACCCAGGTGGCTTCCCCGGTTGCCAGGCCGGCCACCGCCGTGGCCGGCACAACGACCACTGCGCCGACCTCTCCCTCCGCCCCGACGCCGATCCTGGGCACCGCGACGTCCGTTGCGTCGACACCGGTCGCCACCCCGGACGCCGCTCCGGCCGCCGCGGTGGCCGCCGGGCCGCAGGCCACGGCGACGCTCGGGGCTGCATCCCTTGCCGACCCGACGCCGAATGCGGCTGCTGCGCCCACCGCTGCGCCGACCCCGGTCCCGCCCGCCGCGACGCCCGCCGGGCCGCAGGCCCCGGCGCCGGTCGGGGCGATGCCTCTCTCTGCCCCGGTCGCCGGTACGTCCACTGTGCCGCAGGCCCTGGCGCGGGTCGGGGCGATGTCCCTCTGCGGCCCGGCTGCTGCTGACGCCGGGGCCGCCACCGCCGATGCCCCGGTCGCCGGAGCGCCCGCCGCGCCGCAGAGCCCGGTGCCGGTCGGGGCGAGGCCCCACACTGCCCCGTCCCCGTCGTCCCCGTCCCCGTCTGCGTCCCCGTCCCCCGCCACCGCCCCCGCGCCGTCGGCCGCCCCGCCCCGCGCGGCCGGGGCGGCCGGCGTCGACTTCGGCATCTACTTCTTCGGCGACTACCCCCAGGAGGACGCCCCCCGCCTCGACAAGTACGCCACCATCCTGGAGACCGCCCGGTTCGCCGACACCCACGGCTTCCACTCCCTCTGGATGCCCGAGCGGCACTTCCACTCCTTCGGCGGGCTGTTCCCCAACCCCGCCGTGCTCGGGGCGGCCCTCGCCCGGGAGACGGAGCGGGTGCGGATCAACGCGGGCTCGGTGGTCCTGCCGCTCCACGACCCGATCCGGGTGGCCGAGGAGTGGTCGATGGTGGACAACCTGTCCGGCGGGCGGGTCGGCATCGGCTGCGCCAGCGGGTGGAACGCCAACGACTTCGTGTTCTTCCCGGAGCGCTTCGGCCGCCACCGGGAGTCGATGTTCGAGCAGCTCGCCGACGTCCGGGCACTGTGGCGCGGCGAGGCCCTCAAGCGCACCGTGGGCGACGGCGGCGAGACCGCGATCAGCCTGTTCCCGAGGCCGGTCCAGGAGATGCCGCCGATGTTCACGGCGGTCGTCGGCAACCCGGCGTCCTACGAACTGGCCGCCCGTCACGACCTGGGCATCGTCACCAACCTGATGTCGCAGAGCATCGACCAGCTGCGCGACAACATCGCCCGCTACCGCCGGGCCCGCGCCGCCCACGGCCTCGACCCGGCGGCCGGACGGGTCGCCATCCTGCTGCACACCCTGCTCGGCAGCGACCACGACCAGGCCCGCGACGCCGCGTTCGAGCCCCTCTCGCGGTACATGCGGGCCTCGCTCTCGCTGTTCGGCAGCGTGACCAACAGCCTCGGCTACCAGGTCGACCTGTCCTCGCTCAGCCAGGACGACCAGGACGTGCTGTTCGCCCGCGCCTACCGCCGCTACTGCGACGACCGCGCACTGATCGGCACCGCCGACAGCGTGGCCCCGGTCGTGGACGCCGTCACGGCGGCCGGCGTCGACGAGATCGTGGCGCTGGTCGACTTCGGCGTCCCGGAGGCGACCCTGCGCGCCGGCCTGCCGCACCTCGACGCGCTGCGCCGCTCCCGCACCCGGCCCGCCGCCCCGTCGGCGCCCGCCGCCGCCCGCGAGCCGCAGCAGCACCCCCTCTCCTGCGGCCAGCAGCGGATCTGGATGCAGGAGCGGATCATGCCGGGCGGCACCGCCTACAACGAGTCCAAGGCGCTCCTGCTGGACGGCCCGCTCGACGTCCCCGCGCTCCGCTCCGCCGTGCGTTCGCTGGTGGCCCGGCACGAGAGCCTGCGCACCGTGTTCCGCGAGGACGGCGCGGGCGAGCCCGTGCAGCTCGTCCTGGAGCCGCACGAGCCGGACTTCGAGGTGATCGACCGCTCGGCGCGGACCCCGGCCGGGGCCGACCCGCACGCCGCCGTCCAGGACGTGCTCGACGCGGAGAGCGCGCGCTGCTTCGACCTCGCGGCCGGCCCGCTGTTCGTCACCCGGCTGGTGAAGCTCGCCGAGCAGCGCCACGTCCTGGTGCTGTCGCTGCACCACATCGTGGTGGACGCGGAGTCGGCGTCCGTGATGACCCGCGACCTCTCCGCCTTCTACCGGGCCGCGACGGCCGGCCGGACCGTCCCGGACGGCGAACTGCCCGCCCTCACCGGGTCGTACGCCGACCACGCCCGCGCGCAGCGGGCCGCCGCCGCGAACCCGAGGACCGCCGAGGACCTCGCGTTCTGGCGCGAGACCCTCGGCGGCGAGCTGCCGGTGCTCGACCTGCCCACCGACCGTCCCCGCCCGCCGGTGATGACCTCCCGCGGCAAGGCCGCCTTCCGCACCCTTGCCCCCGAACTCTCCGACGGGCTAAGGGCGTTGAGCCGCAGCAGGCGCGCGACGCTGTTCATGACCCTGGTCGCGGGCTACGCGGCGCTGCTGCACCGCCTCACCGGCGACCAGGACGTGGTGATCGGCACGCCGATCTCCGACCGCCCCGAGGGCTCGGAACACCTGGTCGGCTTCTTCGTCAACACCCTGGCGCTGCGCGTCGACCTGTCCGGCGACCCCGACTTCGGCACCCTCCTCGACCGGGTCCGGCGCACCGCCCTGGACGCCTACGACCACGCCGAGGTGCCGTTCGAATCGGTGGTGCGGGAGCTGGCGCCCAGCCGCGCCACCGACCGCACGCCGGTCTTCCAGGTGCTCGCCGAGTTCGAGCGGGACGAGCCGTTCCGCCTCGACCTGCCCGGCGTGCGGGCCACCGCCCTGGACGCCGGACCCGACAAGGCCCTCGCCGACCTGTGCGTGTACTTCACCGACGGCGGCCCGGCCGAGGGCATCCGCTGCCACCTGGAGTACAACACCGACCTGTTCGACCAGGCCACCGTCGACGGCTGGTTCACGGCGTTCGCCGACATCCTCCGGCAGGCCGTGGCCGACGACGCCACCCCGCTGTCCCGCCTCACGGCCGCCCCGGCGGCGAGCACCGCCCGGGAGGCGAGCACCGCCCCGGCGGCGGGCACCGCCCCGGCGGCGGACGGCTGGCTGCGCGGCCCGGCCCGCGAGGTGCCCGGGACGACCGTGCACGCCTGGGTCGCCCGCCAGGCCGCCCGCCACCCCGGCCGCCCGGCCGTCGTCGACGGCGAAACCGTCCTCACCTACGGGGAGTTGGAGCGCCGGGCGACCCGCCT
This sequence comes from Kitasatospora sp. NPDC004531, assembly GCF_053602195.1. NCBI lineage: Bacteria > Bacillati > Actinomycetota > Actinomycetes > Kitasatosporales > Streptomycetaceae > Kitasatospora > Kitasatospora sp. NPDC004531. The sequence continues at coordinate 91,747 of NZ_JBSGDD010000013.1, forward strand.
CGCCGCAACGATCCGGCACCGGCTCGGCCCGCCGCAGGCCGACCGCCACCGCCCGGTCCCGCTGTGGCTGGACCGCTCGCCCGAGCTGATCGTGGCCATGCTCGCCGTCCTCAAGGCCGGCCACGGCTACGCGCCGATCGACCCGGGCCTCGGCCTCGCCCGCGCCGACGCCGTCCTGGCCGACTGCGCCTCGCCGCTGCTGCTGACCACCGGCGACGCGGCCGCCGCCCTCGACCTGCCCGCCGGCACCACCGTCCTCGACGTCACCGCCGCCGACGACCCCGGCAGCGCCCCCGCGCCCGCCGAGGCCGCCGACCCGGCGACCCCCGACGCCCTGTGCTACGCCCTGCACACCTCTGGAACCACCGGACGCCCCAAGGGAGTTGCCGTCCCGCACCGCAACCTGGTGGCGTTCTGCCAGTGGCACCACCGGCACTTCGAGACCACCACCGAGGACCGCACCGCCCTGCTGTCCAGCGTCGCCTTCGACGGCTCGCTGATGGAGATCTGGCCGACCCTGACGGCGGGCGCCACCCTGGTCGTCGCCGACGACGAGACGCGCAAGGACCCGCTGGCCCTGGCCCGCTGGTACACCGTGCACGGCATCACGTTCTCCTTCCTCACCACGGCCTTCGGCGAGGCGCTGATCGGCCTTGACGAGCGGCGCCAGCCGCCGCTGCGCCACCTGGCCGTCGGCGGCGACGTGCTGCGGGCGCGCCCGCACGCCTCGGCGGCCTACCGGGTCACCAACGTGTACGGGCCGACCGAGACCACCATCCTGTGCACGGTGGAGACCGTCGCGCCCAAGGGCGCCGAGACCGGCCCGATCCCGATCGGCCTGCCCATCGACAACGTCCGGGTGCGGCTGCTGGACGCCGACGGCAGGCCGGTGCCCGACGGCGCGGTCGGCGAGGTGTACGTCGCCGGCGCGGGCGTCGCGCTCGGCTACCTGGACCGGCCGGACGAGACCGCCGCACGCTTCCTGCCCGGCCCGGACGGATTGACGTACCGCACGGGCGACCTGGCGCGGCGCAACCCCACCTCCGGGGCACTGGAGTTCTGCGGGCGCGCCGACGACCAGGTGAAGATCCGCGGGTTCCGGGTCGAACCGGGCGAGGCCACCGAGCAGCTGCGCCGGGTGTGGGGCGTGCGGGACGCCGCCGTCGTCGCCCGCCGCGACGCGCGCGGCGACGCCTTCCTGGTCGGCTACGTCGTCCCGGCCGAGCCGCTGGACGGCGACGACCCGGCGGCGGCCGCCCAGCGCTCGGCCTTCGCCGTCCTCACCGCGGGGGCGCTCGGCCGCCGGGTGCCGGAGTACCTGGTGCCGCGCGCCTGGTCGGTGCTCCCGGCGCTGCCGCTCAACGGCATCGGCAAGCTGGACCGCTCCGCCCTGCCCGAGCCGGACCTCACCGCCCTGCCGACGCCCGCCCCGTCGGCGGCCCCGGCCCCCCGCCCCTCACGGACCCTCGACCGGGTGCGCGAGCTGTGGGCGGCCGAGTTCGGCACCGACCCGGAGGCGATCGACCCCCAGGCGTCGTTCTTCGCCCTCGGCGGGCACTCGATCATCGCGATCCGCCTGGTCAACCGGGTGCGGGAGGCGCTCGGCGTGGACGTCCCCGTCGCCCGGCTCTTCCAGCAGCCCACCCCGGCGGCGATGGCCGCCTTCGTGGACGACTCCGGCCCCGCCGCTCTGAGCGCACCCGCCGCCGTCGCCGCCGACCGACCGCCGCTGACCGTGATCCAGGCCAGGTTCGTCGACCGGATCGGCAAGCTCCCCGTGCCCGAGGTGTTCAACGTCGCGCTGCGGCTGCTGCTCACCGGCCCGCTGGACGTCGCCGCGCTCCACACCGCCCTCACCGGCCTGACCGAACGCCACGAGTCCCTGCGCACCCGCTGCGTGCGCGGCGAACGGATCGAGGACTGGTGGCAGGAGGTGCTGCCCGCCACCCCCGTGCGGCCCCCCGTCGAGGACCTGCGCGGCCTGACCGAGACCGAGCGGGACGCGGAGCTGTCACGGATCAGCACCGAGGCCGCCCGGCACCCGTTCGACATCGAAGCGGGCGCCCGGCCGGCGATCCGCCTGGTCCGCACCGGCGAGCAGAACTGGGCGCTGGTGTTCGTCATGCACCACTCGATGTGCGACGGATGGGCCGTCAGCCTGCTGCTCAAGGACCTCGCGGCGCTCTACCGCGCCGCGCTGACCGGCCAGCCGCACGGCCTGCCGCCGGCCACCCAGCAGATCGCCTACGCCCGCGCCGAACAGGCCCGCAACGCCGCCGACCGCGAGGACGACTACGCCTACTGGGAACGGCAGTTGAAGGACGCACCGCCCTTCACCCACGACCTCCCCCTGGACCGGCCGCGCCCCGAACAGCTCAGCGGCCTCGGGCAGGTCGCGCAGTTCACCGTGCCGTCCGACACCCGGCGCCGCGTCGAGGAGCTGGCCAAGCGGCTCGACACCACCCCGTTCGCCGTCACGGTCACCGCCCTGGGCCACTTCATGAGGGCCCTCAACGGCCGCACCGACCACCTCGTCCAGGTCGCCTACGCCAACCGCACCCGCCCCGAGGAGGAGAACCTGCTCGCCTGCACCGCCTCCTCCCTCCTGCTACGTCTGCGCACCGACCCCGCCACCCCCTTCGCCGACCAGGTCCGGGAGACCGCCCGCACCGCACACGAGGCCCTGGCCCACCTCATGCCCCTCTCCCAGATCGGCCCCCGCCTGCGCGAACGCGGCCACCACCACATCCCCGACCGCCTCGCCCACGGCTTCCAGTACCAGAACTCCCTCGAAACCGACATCGACCTCCCCCACCTCACCACCCAGGTCGAAGACCTCACCGTCCCCGCCGCCCGCGGCGAGTTCAACCTCGGCCTCGTCCCCGCCGGCGACACCTACGCCGGCTACCTCGAATACACCACCGACCTCTGGACCCCCGAAACCATCACCACCTGGACCACCCACTACACAACCCTCCTGCACACCCTCACCACCGAGTAGCGCCCACCGCCCCGGAAAACGCGAAATACCCCAGGAGAACCTGGGGTCTTTCGTCCGGTGTCCGAGGGGGGACTTGAACTCTCGCCTCGGGCACCAGTCTTTGTTAGTTCTGACCTGCGGAAACACCGTTGATCCGCCATCAACTCGGCCACTCGGCCTGTCCACCTGACCTGGGCGTTTCTGACCGTTCCGGACCGCTGTTGGTCATGCGTTGGTCACGTGACCATCCGCCTCTGGCCTGCTGTTGGAAGAAGATCCTTATGCCAACACGGGAATATCGCAGAGTCGGCATAGACAGCCCTGGGCGAGGCTCCCTACCTTCGTACCTGCACGGCTCAACCAGGGCCGATCATTAGGGGGTTGACATGGCTGACAAGCCGGGGCTGACGCGACTGACTGGCCTGGGTAGCGGCGACGGCAGCGGTTCGGGGGAGTGCGGTGCCGACGACTGTCCCAACGTGTATGCGACCGATCGAGGGTCGTTCGTGGTGCAGGGTGACCTCTTCGACGGCTTCAAGCCGCCGGAGGGTGAGGGTCTGGTCGAGATCCCGGAGCACATCTTGAGGGAGGCGTTCCGTGCTCTTGGATGGAAGTGACTGGCGCAAGTACTTCGACGCCATGGAGCGGGATGCGTGGCGATTGGAGACGCACCCCGTCTACACCATGCCGCAAGAAGAGGAAGCCATCCGCCGGTTCCGGGCGGGTGAGCCGGTCACGGCTGCTGACACTGCGGCATGGACCGAGCGACTTGAGGGCTACCGCAGGACCGGGCGGACGGTCGGGCGAGTCCATGTGATTACGCGTCCGCTGACCGAATATCTTCGGTTTGAATTTGCTCACTACCGACACAACGTCGGAGCGGGCGAGGACGTCAGGATCCTCGATTTGACTGACCGGGAGAACCCTGGACTCCCGGAACAGGACTTCTGGATTTTTGATGATTCGCGCGTAGTCCTCATGAACTACCGTTCCGACGGAACTCAGATCAACCGTGAGGTGCTCGACGGAGACCCTCGTCCTTATCTGGAGTGGAAGCAGCTTGCCCTTGCCATGTCGGTTCCATTCCTGGAGTACGTGAAGAGCATGGGTGAGTGACAATAGATCCTGAGCAGCTCGGTCAGTCCAAATCGGACCTGGCCAAGGAGTTGCGAGAACTGCGCAAGCGAGCCGGCCTCACTGGGGTCCGGCTCGCTAGGCTTTGCTCGATGTCTCAGAGCACGATCAGCAAGATCGAGACCGGCAAGAAGATTCCGACGCTTACCGAGGTCGAGCGTATCCTCCGGGCGGTGGGCGCGCCGGCCGATATTGTGGACGAAATATCAGCCCTTGCTCGAAGTGCGAATACGCAGTGGCAGGAAGTCCGGGCGTCGTGGCGACTGGGACTGGAGAAGCGGCAGGCCGAGCTGGCTGCGCTGGAGACCGGAGCTCGTGAGCTACGGTTCTTCCTCCCGGCCATGCTCACGGGACTGCTGGCCACGCCTGAATACGTCAGAGCGAGCCTGGAATACTCACCGGGCGATGTCTCGAAGGCCGTGGCGCGAAAATTGGAGAGGCAGGAAGTTCTCTACGACACTTCGAAGTCCTTCACTTTCATGCTCACTGAGCAGGCTGTGAAATGGGCTGTGGTTGGCCCATCGGCCATGTCTGTCCAGATCGAGCGGCTTGCGGCTCTCTCCAACCTCCCGAACATTCGAATCGGTGTGATTCCATTCGGAGCGCTTCTCAGCCGTGGCCCCATGAACACCTTTACCGTCTATGATGACCGCCTGGCTACCGTTGAGACGTTCACTGGGCGGATGGTATTTCAGGACCCGAGAGATGTGGCGGAGCACCTCGAAGTATTTTCGCTTTATGAGCGTACAGCTGTCTTCGATGAACAGGCTCGTCGACAGCTCTTTGAGTGGGCGGAGATGTATCGAAGAGATCTTTAAGCGATCACCAGAATAATTGCGATCCTGGCTCTCTGACGGTTTTAACCTGGCTTCTCGCCCAGTGAACACCGAGCCATGGAGAGCCAGGAATGTTCGCCGAAGTTGAGAGAGAGCCCGCCGTCGCCGGGCCGCATGTCGTGATGCGCTATGACGTGGTGGAGGTGGACGGCTCGTTCGTCCTCAAGGACCTTCTGTTGGACGGGTACTGCGCTCTGCCGGACGAGTCGGGCCGTGCGGTGCTGCTGAGGTTCGGGAGCGCATACGAGGCGCGCCTGTGGCTGATGCGGGCCGACACCCGCAGGGCATACGCGGCGAGCATGACCAGGATCAGGGCGGAGGCCGGCGAGAAGCCGCGCCCCGAGGACGTGCCGCTGCTGGCCTTCGACCTGTACCTGCCCGGTGATGTGTGTGGGTGAGGTCGGCGTGCCGGATGACCCGCTGGCGAACGATGAATTGCGGGCCGCGCGGGCGAGGGCGGGCGAACTCGCCGCGGAACTTGCCGTGTTGACCCGGGAGCGTCCCTCGATCACGTGGACCCTTGGCGGGGCGGTGCGGGTGTCCGTGCGAGTGCGCGGGGCACCCGACCTGGGCCTGACAGTGGGCCTGCTCGCGGTGCTGAGTCGGGCCGACCGGTTCGGGCACCGGAAGGCCGAGGCATGGCAGCACGTCTGGCTTGAGATCGGCGGAACACCTACGAAGGACGAGGACTGGTCATGACCGCACTGGTCGAGTACTACCCCCGCGAAGCATTCGGACTGGGCCTGCACTGGGAGGCAACCGCTGTGGACGACGAGGACGAGATCCGGGGAGTCGTGATCGCAGCAGCTCAGGACGGTTGGCTCGTCCTGGGGCACATCGAGGACGACCGCCGCCTCTTGCGTCTGCGGCCGGCCGAACTCGCCGGGCTGCGTGACGCGTTGGTGAGCGGGGAGTTCGACCACCTGATGCGCGACCGTCACAAGCACCTGCGACGGCCGATCCTGGACGCCGAGGCGGCGGCGGTGCGGAAGGGCCTTCACCTTCCCTGGTACCGCAGGCTGTTGCGCGCCGTCACCGGCCGCTGAGCAAGTCGCGCCCGACGCCAACGAATGAAGCCCCGACCATCTGGTCGGGGCTTTGTTTGTTGCTGAGTCAGAGCAGTGCGCGGAAGGGGTAGGCGGACAGTGGTCACGCCCGGGGCGCGGCCGGCCGATCGGAGCGGGAGAGGGGCGGTCCTCGGTGAGGGTGTAGACGGTGGCCGGGCGGCCGAGTCCGGAGCGGTCGAGGGTGACGTTCACCCCTGGCAGTGCCCGGGCTTTCTCTGCCAGGCTCGACGTAGACGGCCTGAGCCTCGGGAAGCGTCTCGGAGATGATCCGGGTGTACCGGCGAATGGTCTTCCAGAGCTGTCGGGCGTCGCCCCCGAGGCAGATCGCCCGGTCACGGGCGGTGGCCCAGGCGTAGGCGTCGGTGAGATCCCACCCGGCCACCTTCGGCAAGGTGGCCTCGGGGTCAAGAAGCCGGCGGCGTCCAAATCCAGCCGGATCGGTCTCTCGTCCCTGGTCTGACCAGGGAACTTCCGGGGCTGCTGGTCACCTGGTTGGTCACGCCACAGCCCGGAAACGCAAAAAACCCCAGATAAACTGGGGCCTCTGCTTGTGTCCGAGGGGGGACTTGAACCCCCACGCCCGATAAAGGGCACTAGCACCTCAAGCTAGCGCGTCTGCCATTCCGCCACCCGGACCGGGTGTTGTCGTTGCGGGTTGTTGTCCCGCGCTGACATCGACAACAGTAGCAAAGATCGCCTGGTAGACCCAAAACCGGGGGCGGCGGGGTGGGTGGGGCTTGGAAAGCGGGGGGTGGTGGGGGCCGCGCCCTTGGGGTGGGGCAAGGGGTGGGGGAGGATGGCGGGATGGCGCCCGCGGCTCCCGGTCGGGCCGGGGCGGTGCGGGCCGCAGCCGCGCCGGGCGGGCCGAGGTGAGGTGGGAGCGATGAGTGTGGGCAGCGAGCGCGCGGTGACGGCCGAGTCGGAGGTCGCCGAGATCTGCCGCGACCTGATCCGTATCGACACCAGCAACTACGGGGACGGCTCGGGACCGGGGGAGCGGAAGGCCGCCGAGTACGTGGCCGAGCAGCTCGCCGAGTTCGGGCTGGAGCCGCAGATCTTCGAGTCGGCGAAGGGCCGCGCCTCCACGGTGGTGCGGATCGAGGGCGAGGACCGTTCCCGCCCGGGCCTGCTGATCCACGGGCACACCGACGTGGTCCCGGCCAACGCCGACGACTGGACGGTGCACCCGTTCTCGGGCGAGATCACCGACGGCTGCGTGTGGGGTCGCGGCGCCGTCGACATGAAGGACATGGACGCGATGACCCTCGCCGTGGTCCGGGACCGCCTGCGCACCGGCCGCAAGCCCCCGCGCGACCTGGTGCTGGCGTTCCTCGCCGACGAGGAGGCCGGCGGCACCTACGGCGCCCGGTTCCTGGTGGACCGGCACCCCGAGCTGTTCGAGGGCGTCACCGAGGCGATCGGCGAGGTCGGCGGCTTCTCGTTCACCGTCAACGACCAGGCCCGGCTGTACCTGATCGAGACGGCGGAGAAGGGCATGCACTGGATGCGCCTGACCGTCGAGGGCCGGGCCGGGCACGGCTCGATGGAGAACGACGACAACGCGATCACCGAGCTGTGCGAGGCGGTGGCCCGGCTCGGCCGGCACCAGTTCCCGCTGCGGATCACCAAGACCGTCCGGGCGTTCCTCGACGAACTCTCGGACGCGCTCGGCGTCCCGCTCGACCCCGAGGACATGGACGAGACGCTCCGGGTGCTCGGCGGCATCGCCAAGATGATCGGCACCACCCTGCGCAACACCGCCCAGCCCACCATGCTCGGCGCCGGCTACAAGGTCAACGTGATCCCCGGCCAGGCCACCGCGCACGTGGACGGCCGCTTCCTGCCCGGCTTCGAGGAGGAGTTCCTGGCCGAGCTGGACAGCGTGCTCGGCCCCCGGGTGAAGCGCGAGAGCCTGCACTACGACAAGGCGCTGGAGACCAGCTTCGACGGCGCCCTGGTCGAGGCCATGCAGACCGCGCTGCGCGCCGAGGACCCGATCGCCCGGGCCGTCCCGTACTGCCTGTCCGGCGGCACCGACGCCAAGTCCTTCCAGGACCTGGGCATCCGCTGCTTCGGCTTTGCGCCGCTGCAGCTCCCGCCGGAGCTGGACTTCGCCGGCATGTTCCACGGCGTGGACGAGCGGGTGCCGGTGGACGGCCTGAAGTTCGGCGTCCGGGTGCTGGACCGTTTCATCGACCTGGCCTGAGCGAAGCCTGAGAGAAATCCGCACATCCAGGAAATATGAGAAGCAGTCGAGCGTGAGAGATGGCGATCAGCTGTTCGCTTGATCACTTCAACGGGTGAATGTCGGCCCGGCCCCGCATCCCGGGTGCCGGGCCTTCGTTCATCCGTGTGCAGCCCGGGGGAACGGGCTGGAAGAGACCAGGAGGAACAGACAGATGAAGGCCAAGAAGATCGCTGCCGTTGCCGCCGCCACCGGCGGTCTGCTGCTCGCCGGCGCGGGCGTCGCCTCGGCGCAGGGCGGTGCGCACGCGGACGGTGCCGCGGTCGGCTCCCCGGGCGTGCTCTCCGGCAACCTGATCCAGATCCCGGTGCACGTCCCCGTCAACGTCTGCGGCAACACGATCAGCGTGATCGGCCTGCTCAACCCGGCGTTCGGCAACACCTGCGCCAACGGCTGACGGATTCCGCGAACCCCTGCCCGCCCCCGTCCGACCTCCGGGTCGGGCGGGGGCGTTCGCATGTCCGGGCACTGCTTTTCGGGGGCGATGTTCCACGGTCGCCCCGTCCGAGTGAACGTCGTGGTTCCCGGAATACCGCATACCTCACTCGATCGAATGAACTGCCTGCAACTGGCTCAACCTTCACCACCACGGGTCGTTGAACGTAGTGCTGCCGCAAAGGCGGCACGGAATTCCGACTATCGGATCGATGAGCGGTCCCGGCTGGCGGAATGCGGAAGTCATCGGAAGTCGGTTCACCTGTCCACCGGACAAGAAAACAAGGGGAGTCAATGCACAAGGTCGCCAGGAAAGGCCTCCTCACGGCCATGGCCACCGGCAGCGTGCTGGCCTCGACCGCGGGCTACGCCCACGCCATTGCCGACGCCCACGGCGTGGCCGCGAACTCGCCGGGCGTCGGCTCGGGGAACGCGGTGCAGGTCCCTGTGGAGCTCCCCGTGAACGCGTGCGGCAACACCATCAATGTGATCGGCCTGCTCAACCCGGCGTACGGCAACAACTGCGCGAACCACAGCCCGGCGGCCGGCTCGGCCACCACCACCTCGGGCTCCACCGGCACGCACACCGGGGGCTCGCAGACCGGGGGAGCCCACCACGGTGGCCCGGCCTCGACCGGCAGCGGCGCGAACACCGGGACGAGCACCGGCGGCTCGCACACCGGCGGCTCGCACCCCGGCGGTCCCGCCTCCAGCCCGGTGGGCACCTCCGCGAGCGGCACCTCCGGGGCCGGCTCCGCGGCGAGCGGCACGGCCACCAACTCGCCGGGCGTGATCTCGGGCAACCAGGCGCAGGCCCCGGTCGACGTGCCGGTCAACGCGTGCGGCAACACGGTCGACGTGATCGCCCTGCTCAACCCGGCGTTCGGCAACACCTGCGCCAACACCGAGACCCCGCCGCCGGTGCAGCCGCCCACCCCGGTCACCGAGACCCCGCCGGTCTGCACCCCGCCCGGTGGCGAGTGCCCCCCCGGCACCGAGGAGCACACCCCGCCGCCGAGCACCCCGCCCGGCACGGAGCGCACCGTCGTTCCGGTCGGCGGGCACGGGCTGCCCCCGAGCCCGCAGACCGGCGCCGTGAAGGCCGCCGCGGGCGCCACGGGCCCGCAGCTGGCCTCCACCGGCGCCTCCGGCCTGGAGATCCTCGCCCCGGCCGGCATCCTGCTGCTGCTCGGCGGCGGCGTGCTGTACCGCCGCTCCCGGGTCCTCGCCCGCCGCTGACGCCGAACCCCGCGCCGGGGCCGGACAGTTCGGCCCCCGGAAGCCCCGGAAGCCCCGGAAGCCCCGGAAGCCCCGGAAGCCCCGGAAACGCCCGCGCCCGGGCCGCCCCTCGCCTCGCACGAGGAGCGGCCCGGGCGCGGGCACGCGCGCTACCAGGTGGAGCGGACCTGCCGGATGATGCGCCGCTTCAGTCGGACCGTCCGGCTGCCGTCGGGGTACAGCCGGAGCCGGTCGAGCTCCCACTGGCCGTACTCGGCGTGGTCGGTGAGCAGTTGGCGCGCGGCGTTGCGGGAGGTGCCGCGCGGCAGGCGAAGCGACTGGTACTCGTACTCCGGAAGCCGGACCGGTTTGGTAGGGATCAAGACTTCTCCTCCGCTGCTGTGCTGCCTGCAAGCCTACGGCGCGCCGCCGACCGGTGGCCGCTTCGGGTCCGGGCCGCACCGGGCGGCCGGGACGAGCCTTGCCCGGTTCGGAGCTGACCGTCAATCAGTTTTCCCTTCCGGTACGGATACCCGCCCCGGGCCGCGCCGACGCGCAGCGGGGAGGTCGGAGGAATGCGGTCACGAACCAGCGCCCGGAAGCCCTCGGGGGCTTGAGGAGGCGTGGTGACAGAAGGGTGCGGAACGGACATCGAGGGTGAACTTGCCCGGTTTTAACGGCTGTAGGTGACAACCGCTGTGCGTGTCGTCGCCAGGTGGGGATAGCGTCTGCACCATGTCTGATGCCGCGCAGCTGACCATCACCGAGGTACGGGCCGCCGCAGAGGCGGTCAAGGCCGCTATCGACCGCCACTTGCAGGCCGTCTCCAGCTCCACCGAGCCCGGCGATCCGGTCGTCGTCCACGCGTACGAGGAGCTCGCGGCGGCCGCCATTGCCTACGACCAGATCCTTTACGAGGTCTACGACGAAGTCACCCCTTTCGAGATCCCGGGCGACGAGACCGGGACGGGATACCAGGGGCCCGAACAACCCGAGGCGATCAGTGTGTTGATCCGCCGCGACTACCTGGTCGCCGACCCCAAGCGCCTGCGTGCCCAGGCCGAACGGGTCGACGAGACGCTGACCCCCGGCGGGGGCGGCGAGGCCGAGATGACGGCGGCGATCGGCGTGCTGTTCGGCGAGTACGAGCCGGACGAGATCGCCGCCCGCGCCGAGGAGTTCGGCCTGGAGGAGGGCGACTCCACGCTGTGGGTGTCGGCCACCGACCCGGCCGAGCCCGGCGAGTGGCTCCCGGAGCCGTTCGACGGCGCCGACCCGGAGTTGCTGATCTGCCGATTCGACGTCAGCGAGGTCTACGACGACGAGTTGGACGACTGACCGATCACCTGATCACCCGACCAGAAACACCGGCAGTACCGGCCACGCCGGCAGCACCGGCAGCACCAGCAGTACCGGCAGTACCGGCCACGCCCATGGGGAAGGGCCCGGGACGACGAGCGCGTCGTCCCGGGCCCTTCCCCATGCGTGCGCCGGCCGCTACTGGTCGGTGAGGACCGACCGCAGCCGGGTGGTGCGGGGCGCGGCGGGCCGCTCGGCGACCGCCTGGGCGAGCGCGGGGCCCGCCGCGTGGACCACCGACAGGTGCCGCTCGGCCCGCCCGAACGCCGAGTACACCCACTGCCGGGTCAGCTGCCCGGCCGCGTCCTCCGGCAGCACCACGACCACCGCCGGCCAGCGCCGGCCGACCGCCTGGTGGGCCGTCATCGCCCAGCCGTGGCGCAGCTTGGCGGCCTGCTGCGGGCTGAGCGTGAGCCGCCCGCCGTCGGCCAGCTCCAGGTGCAGGCCGCGCGCGTCGCCGTCCAGCACCCGGCCGGGCAGGTTGACGCCCAGCGCGGGGGAGTGGACCACCCGGTCGCCCGGGTCGAAGCCGCCGAACCGGCCCGGGCCGGGGTTCAGCCTGGCCTTGGCGGCGGCGTTCAGCGCCCGCGTGCCGGCCGGCCCGGCGTGGCCCGGCGTCAGCAGCACCGTCTGCTCGGACGGGATGGACAGGGCGCGCGGGATGGAGTCGGTGAGCAGCTGGACGGCGCGGTGCACGGCCTCGCCGCCGTCCTTGGCGGTGAGGATCACCACCTCCTTGTCGGGGGCGTCCACCGGCTGGAGTTCGCCGATGCCGATGCCCGAGACCAGTTCGCCGATCGGCCCGAAGTCCGGGGTGCGGGAGGCGACCGTCGGGCAGGCCTTGGCGGCCAGCAGGTCGGGGAAGAACCGGCCGGGGCCGGCCGACCACAGGCCGCCCGGGTCGCCGGACAGCACCAGCCGGGTGCCGTCCGCGAGCGCCTCCAGCAGGGTCGCGGCGGTCTCCACGTCCAGCAGCGGGGCGTCCAGCACCACCAGCACGTCCAGCGGCAGGGTGCCGTCCACCGCGCGCGGCAGCTCGGCGCCGTACAGCAGCTCGGCGAGGGTGCCGATCCGCCCGGCGGCGGGGGAGCTCTCCGGGAGCAACGCGGCCAGCGAGTCGCGGCCCTGGCCGGTCCAGGTCGCCGCCCAGGCGCGCAGGCCGAGCCCGGCGGCGGCGTGCAGCAGCGCGGCCGGTTCGGCGCGGGCCGCCTCGCCGCCGGTGTGCAGCGTCAGACCGGATTCGGCGACGGTGCGCACCAGCTCCTGCGCGGACCGGGACGGGGCCGCCGCGGCCGCCGCCTCCCACGCCGCCGGACCGGGCTGCGCGGGGGCGGCCACCGCAGCCTCCCCGTCCTCCGCAGCCCCGCCGTCCGCCGCGTCCTCCCCGCCCTCGGCGGACTCCCCGGTCTCCTCCTCCGCGTCCTCGCCCGGCGCGAAGGTGGACAGCAGCCGGACCAGGCCCTCGCCGAGGCTCTCCTCCGCCAGCGCCAGGCGCTCCAGGGCGAGCAGGGTGCGGACGGGCGGTTCCTCGTCCTCGTCGTGGCTGCCGGGCGGCATCGGCAGCTCCTCCTGGAACGGCATCACCCGCCCGTCCTCCAGCACCGCCTGGAGCGCGCCCGCCGGATCGGGGACGTGCCGGCCGCGCAGCGCCTCGGAGACCTCGCCGAGCTCCTGCGCGGAGTGCCCGCGCAGCGCGGCCTGCTCCAGCAGCCACGTCACCAGCGCCTGGGCGCGCCGAGGGTCGCCGGGCTGCGCGTCGGCACCGAGCAGGCCGCGGGCGAAAGCGTCGGCATGCTCGGGCCGGACGCCGGGCAGCGACAGGACCGCCCACGGGTTCTCGCGCAGCTGCTCGGCCGCGCCCTCGCCGAGCTCGGCGACCGCGACGGGGCCGAGCTGCGCGGGCGCGCCGCCGGCCGACAGCACCTGGTTGACCTCGACCCGCGAGGGCTCGTCCACGAGCACCTTCTGGTTGAAGGAGGTGCCCTGGTTGGAGCGGGTGAACTTGGC